>JAGQRU010000244.1 GCA_020425105.1 Paracoccaceae bacterium | reverse complement strand
TCGACACCCGCCTGCACAAGGTCCGCATGACCGATCGCGGGCGCGAGCGTCTGGCCGAGCGGGCCGGCGAGTTCCCGGCGTTCTGGCGGGGGCCGCGGCGCAGCGAGGAACTGCTGGTGCAGGCCCTCACAGCCGTGTCGCTCTACACGCTCGGCGACGACTACATCATCCAGCAGGAACAGCAGGACGACGCGGCGCACGCAGACGCCACACAGAGGGCCAAGCCGGAGCCCAAGCGGGAGCCCAAACAGGAAATCGTCATCGTCGATCGCTCCACCGGTCGCGTGCTCAAGGGGCGCAAGTGGCAACTCGGCCTGCACCAGGCCGTCGAGGCCAAAGAGGGCGTGCCGATCTCGCAGGACCGTTCGACCACCGCCCGCACGTCGTACCAGCGGTTTTTCCAGCGGTACCACCACATTTGCGGCATGACCGGCACGGGCTGGGAGGTCGGGGCCGAACTCTGGCGTGACTACGGGCTGCGGGTCGTCCGCGTCCCGACGCACCGCCCGGTGATTCGGAGGCGTGCCGCCGACCGCGTGTTCGCGAGCGAGCAGCGCAAGTTCGAGGCGGTAGCCAAGCGAGTCGAGGAGTTCCACCGCGCCGGACGCCCGGTGCTGGTCGGCACGCGCAGCGTCGAGTCGTCCGAGCGCTTGGGCGCACTGCTGGGCGAGCGCGGCGTCGCAGGCCGCGTCCTGAACGCGACGCGCGAGAGGGCGGAGGCCGACATCGTGGCCCTGGCCGGGCGTCACGGGGCCGTGACCGTCGCAACCAACATGGCCGGGCGCGGCACAGATATCAAACTGGGTCCGGGGGTGGAGCCCTGCGGGGGCCTGCATGTGATCATGACAGAACGCCATGACAGCGCCCGTATCGACCGGCAGTTGGCGGGGCGCGCGGCGCGGCAGGGGCAGCCGGGGCAGGTGGAATGCTATCTGTCGATGGAAGACGAATTGCTGGTCCTGCTGGATGCCTGGTCTCCCACCCGGCTGGCGCGTCTGGGCGGGCGGCAACAGTTTTTCGATGCGGCGCAACGGGCCGCGGAACGGCGCCACGCGGCGATGCGGCGCGAATTGATGCGCGTTGACAGCCTGCTGGGCGATATGCTGGCCTTTACAGGCAGACAGGAATGAACCGATGAAAAGCTTCGTGTGCGCCCTGGCGTTTCTGGCGGCTGGAACGGCCGCACCGGCCGCGGTCTTCGACTGCGTGATGGATCCGGCGGTTGTGGTGTCGGTGGGGTCTCCGGTGACCGGGCTCTTGGAAGAGGTGGTCATCGACCGCGGCCAGCAGGTTGCCAAGGGGGATGTGATCGCGCGGCTGCACGCGGAAATGGAAGACGCCGCCATCCGGCTGATGGAATTGCAGGCCGCCAACGAAGATGAAATCGCCGTCAATCAAGTGCGGCTGGATCTGGCCAAGCGGCGTCAGGCGCGGGTGGGCGAGCTGTCCAGCCGCGGCGTGGCGACCGAAGAGCAGTTCGACGAGGTCAACGCCACGGTGGGCGTGGCGGCCCGCGAACTGGCCCTGGCGCAGATCCGTCGCGACGTCCTGGCGCTGGAACTGGAGCGCGCCCGCACCGCCCGCGACCAGAAGATCGTGCGCAGCCCCATTAACGGCCTGGTCATCGACCGCCCGATGTATGACGGCGAATTCGTCACCCAGGAGTCGCATATCGCGACCATTGCGCAGCTCGACCCGCTTTACGTCGAAGCCTATCTGCCGGTGTCCATGTATCCCCAGATCGCCCGGGGCCAGACGGCGACGGTGCGCCCGAACGCGCCGGTGGGGGGCGCCTATGAAGCCCAGGTCGTGGTCGTGGATCAGGTGTTCGACGCGGCCAGCGGCACGTTCGGCGTGCGGCTGGCGCTGCCCAATCCGGGCTCGGTGCTGCCAGCGGGGCATCGCTGCACCGTCGTGTTGGGGGCCGACGATGGATAGCACCGTGGATGCGGCGCCGTGGACGGACCGGATTTTCGGACCCGATTGCGACGTATTCGTGGAACGGTCGGTCAAATTTGTGCCGGGGCGGCGCGAAACGGCGCGGGTTCTTTATGGGGTCGAACGGGCGCGGGTCCCGGGCCTGCGCGCGCGGGTGCTGGGGCTGGCCCATGCATTGGGCCTGCCCGACGCGATGCGCGACGAACTGGACCTGCGCTTCGGCGATGCCTTCATGATCCATGCGGGGCAGGAGGGCACCGGCCCGACCGCCACGCGCAAGATCTATCTGGAATTCGCCCGCCCGCCGGAGGATCTGCCGGGCCTGCGGTTTCTGGCGTGGAAGGCGCGGCCGGGAGCGGCGCCGGTGCGGTCCACCTATATCCGTCTTCCGAATGCGGGCGCGGCGGATCTGCGGCGCGCGCTGCGCGGCGGCGATCTGCCCGACGCCTTGGGCGATGCGATGGCCGGGGTGCTGGATCTGGCCTGTGCGCGGGTCGATGCCGCGGACCTGACCCTGCTGGCGGTGCGCGAACCCGGCACCGCGCGCACCTCTCTGGATCTGAATGTGTACGATGCCGGGCTGAGCGTCGGGGACGTGGCCCCCGGTCTTGGCGCGGCTCTCGCGCAACTGGGCCATCCGCCCGACGATCCGGGCTTTCCTGCGGCGGCGCGGCTGGGCCATCTTTCGGCGGGCGTGTCGCGCACTGGCGCGCCGTTCCTGACCGTCTATGCTGACGCGCGGTTGCGGCGGGCCGGGACATGACCGCGTCGATGGCAGCGGTGGCGGTGCCCGCGCGCCCGTCCGACATCCACGTGGATTTCTGCCTGTGGGACTACCCCCCGCTGGCGGTGCCCGACGGGCTTTGGCGCAGCGAAACGATCCTGCTGCATTCCTTCGCGCTGGCCGGGGTTCTGGATCAGGGCCGCGCGCTGATGGAGGCGATCCGGGGAACATTCGGCCCGTTCCGCACCGTCTGGGGCATCAAGGAATTCGACGGCCGGATGAGCTGGGAGCTGTATTTTTACGATTATGACCGGCTGCAGCGCGCCCGGTCGGCGTCGCGGCTTCTGACCGCGCTGGCGCCGCTGCATTCCAGCACGCTGCGAGTGCCGGAAGACCGGCCCTATTTCATGTTCTCGGTGTCGTTCACCGCCGCTGATTTGAAATCGGGCGCGCCGATTTCGGAACTGGACGTCTATATCGGCAATCCGGGCAGCACGGTATCGTCGGGGATCTGCTATCTTCTGGATACCGCCGCGCTGCGGCTGAAGAATTTCTATTTCTTTTTCGATACCGAAACCGAACGCGCGGCGGCGATGCAGAAGCTGACGACCTCGGCCCATTTCGACGCGGCGCAGATCTGGCCCGCGGCGCTTGCCTGGCCCGAGATGATGGGCTGCAAGACCGTGGTGGTGGCCAACAAGCCCGACAATGACGCGCTGTATTTTTCCCGGGTGGGGGTGCGCGCGCTGGTCTGGTTTCTGAACCGGGTCGGGTTCGATCCGGATCTGACCAAAGCGATTTCGCGCAATAGCGCAAATTTCGCGCATCTATACTTTGATGCCGGCTATGATTTCCGCTTTTCTGACGGGCAACCGATTATTGCTAAATCCAGCTTCTACGGGTACTTCTAGAAAAGTTCAGAAGGGCGAAAAGACACAAATGGCACTTTTTGACCATAAGCGCTATGTGTCGATGTCGATGGAGTTTCGCTGCAACCTGCGCTGCGTCCATTGCATGATCGAAGGCACCATGGACCGGCTGAAACCCGAACCCATGGCCGAATTCCGCCGCGTTCTGGCCCGCAACCGGCTGTCGGGGGAATGGGACGGATTGATCCTGACGGGCGCCGAAATCACCCTGCATCCCGGCCTGCCGGATCTGGCCCGGGCCGCCCGGGCGAACGGGTTTTCCCATATCCGGATCCAGACGCATGGCATGCACCTGGACAAGCCCGAGACGGTCCGCGATCTGGTTGCCGCCGGCGTGGACGAATATTTCGTGTCCGTCACCGGCCCGGATGCGGATGCGCATGACGCGATCACCGGCGTGCCGCGCGCCTTCGAACGGATGATGCGCGGGCTGGAAACGCTCGACCGGACCGACGGGGTGACGCTGATCACCAACACGGTGGTCACCACCCGCAGCTATCGCAGTCTGGCGGCGGTGGTGGACCGGCTGGCGCATCTTGAACGGTTGGCCCAGATGGAATTCTGGGTCTATCTGCCCATGTCCGAGATCGACAAGAAAGGTCTCGTCGCCCGCCATCTCGACGTGCTTCCCTATCTGCGCAAGGCCGCGCATCGTGCGCAGGCCCTGGGCCGCGGGGTCGAGATCAAGAACTTCCCGCCCTGCCTTCTGGGCGACGACGCGGGGCTTGTTCTGAACGAACAGCCCGAACTGCATATCGACCCGGCCTTCTGGCCCGAATTCATGCGCAACGGGTTTCACCAATGCCTGTACCGGGACACTTGCGCGGCGAAAGACTGCCTGGGGTTGAGCACCGCCTATATTCGCAAATTTGGATGGGAGGCAGCGGACCTGTCGCCCATGCAGTACGACCCGAGCCGTCCGGCCCGACATGGGCAGACCGCGGCTCTCAGTTAAACCAGTCATCAACAGGAGTGAGGAGGAGACCGAATGCCCACCCAGATGCTCATCTACGAACGCGCGACGCCGATCACCGTGGCTCGCCACAAGGACAGCTCGGTCAAAACAGGCACCGATTACGGCTTCGCGGCCAAGATCAACGCGATGCCGCTGATGGCCACGGAATTCGCCAGCGCGGCGAAGGAGTTTACCGTGGTCTTTGCAGGAACCGAAGACAAGGTCATGCCGACGGTGATCCTGGGTGCCCGGAACGACGAGAACCTGTTCGTCGACGCCGATGGAAGCTGGGCCGCGAAATACCGCCCGGCGTTCCTGCGGCAATATCCGTTTGTCTTCGCGGGCCGCGACGGGTCGGATACGCTGACGCTGTGTCTGGACGAAGAATATGGCGGGGTGAACACCGACGGCCGCGGCGAGCGCCTGTTCGACGCCGAAGGCAACCGCACCGCTTATCTGAACACCATGCTGGATTTCGCCCAGAAGTATCAGGGCCATTTCCGGCGGACGGAAGCCTTCTGCGCACAGCTGAAGGCGCTGGATCTGCTGGAACCGATGCAGGCGAAGTTCCAGCTGGGCGACGGGTCGGTGGTGCAGCTTGGCGGGTTCCAGGCGATCAGCCGCGACAAGCTGAAGGCGCTGGACGGCGATGCCCTGAAAGCGCTGGCACAGACCGATGAGCTTGAGCTGATCTATATCCATCTGCAGAGCATGCAGAACCTGGACAAGCTGATCGCGCGTCTGCAGGAGCGGGGCAATATCTCGGGCACGCCGCAAGCGATGGACGGTTCCGCGTCCGAGGCGCAGGAAACCGAAATCGCCTATAGCTAAGACATGCGGGCCACGGCGGGTCAGTCCGCCGTGGTCATCACGCCCACCGCGCTGTCTTCATCCCCGGGCCAGCCATCGTCCACGGCCCGCGCGTGCAGCCAGCCCAGATAGGCGCGGTGGCTTGGCAGGTCGTCAAGCTGCGCCGTAATCTGGCTGTCGATCTGGCCCAGGATCGGGGGGATCCGGTCGAAGCCAACCGCATCGGCGCGGGCCGTGGGACGGCGCGGCAGGCGGCCGGTTCCGGCCAGAATGAAATAGTAATTCGTTTCGCTGAACACCTGATCGGACGCCAGCGGCAGCATGCCATGGTCGTCATAGCTTTGCAGGCTGTGGACCAGACTGTCGGGCAGCGGCACGTTGCGCGCGTCGGCCCAGAACCCGCTGTCGTCGCGCCCGTTGGTCAGATAATGCAGCAGGATGAAATCGCGGACTTCGTCATAGGTCTGGCGCATCCCGGTGTTGAAGGCATGGCGGGTCCCGGGGGCAAAGCTGCGATCCGGAAAACAGTCGCGCAGCAGATCCAGCGCCCGGTGGACGAAATAGAGCCCCGTGGATTCCAGCGGCTCGATAAAGCCGGAGCTTAGCCCCATGGACACCACATTTCCGCGCCAGAATTCCGTCCGGTGCCCGACACGCATCTTCAGAAACCGCGGATCGGCGGCGCGCAGGCGCCGGAACCCCGCCAGCCCCATCAGCCGTTGGGCGGCGTCGTCGTCAGAGATGTGGTTCGAGGAATAGACATAGCCCGACCCCTTGCGGTGGCTGAGCGGGATTTCCCACATCCACCCGGCTTCCAGCCCCGTGGACCGGGTCAGGGGCGGCATGTCCTCATCCTTTTCCTGCGGCAGCACCACCGCGCGGTCGCACAGCAATTGCCCCGACAGGTCGATCCAGGGGTCGCCCATGGCCTTTTCGATCAGCACCCCGGCGAAGCCCGTGCAATCGATGTACAGATCCGCTGTCAGATGCCGCCCGGCCAGCGTGCCCAGCCCGCTGATATTGCCGGCGTCGTCCTGCTGGACCTCGGCGATTTCGTCGAAGATGTGGTGCACCCCGTCCCGGATCGCTTCATCGCGCAGAAACTCGGCCATCGCGGCGGCGTCGATATGAAAGGCATAGCTGCCAGTGTCGATCATCGGCGAACCCTGCGACACCGATCTTGGGGCTTTCAGCTCCGCTGCCGCGCGCGCCTGCAGCGAATAGCTGGAATAGGCACGCGGATCGGCGGTGGTCAGCCGGTTGCGCAGCCAGAAATGAAACAGGTCGATTCCGTCGATCCGCCCGCCACACAGACCGAAGGGATGGAAATAGCTGTGCTGCGTCTCGCGCCAGTTGTCGAAGGCGATGCCCAGCTTGTAGGTGGCCGAACAGGCGCGCATGAACGCCTTTTCGTCGATCCCTAGCTGCCGCAGATACCGCACCATGGACGGGATGGTGGCTTCGCCCACGCCGATGGTGCCGATCTGGGCGGATTCGACCAGCGTGATGTCGATCGGCGTGTGCCGCAGGAACCGCTTCAGGTAAAGCGCGGCCAGCCAGCCCGAACTGCCGCCCCCGACGATCAGGATGTTGCGAAGGGCATTGGGGGTCATGCGGCGGGCCTTTTCGAACGCGGGCGCCCCGGTGGCGGGAAGACCCAGAAAAATTCGCCGGTCTGACCGCCGGCGGCTTCGGCTTCAAGGGTGACGCGCTCGGCCGTTTGCCGCAAGTCCTTCTCGGACCAGCCCAGACAGGCGCGCAGCTTCAGGCTGAGCGGATCGAATTCCAGCGCGTGTTCAGGGGGCGACCGGACCATCAGGGCAGATGGCAGCACGACGCAGTGATAGACCCGCAGCGCGGCGGGCAGGCGGCGGGCCCGTTCGAAGGATCGCAGGAAGCCTTCGGGGCTGTCGCCGGGAAGGCCAAGGATGATCTCCACCGCCAGATCGCCCACGGCGTCCAGATCCGCCAGCGTGGCGTCGAAGCGCGCCTCGTCATAAGACCGTTCCACATTGGCGAGTGTCAGGTTGTCGAAGGATTGCAGACCGACGCCGATATAGGGCTGTCCGACCCCTGCCAGAAACTCCAGATGCCGGGGCTGGACCTTGGCGGGATAGACTTCGGTGATCAGGGCGCGGTTGCGGAAAAACCCGGTCTCGGCCGCGGCGCGCGACAGGTTTTCGAAGGCGGGCCGGTTCAGGTTCAGCCCCGCATCCACCAGCAGCGCGCCGCCCAGCCCCATGGCGGCCATGGCGAGAAACTCAGCCGAAAGGTTGTCGGCGCTGCGCACGTTCTTCGGCGCCTCCATCACCCCCCATTCGCAGAAGGAACAGGTGAACGGGCAGCCGCGATAGGTCTGCAGCACGCCCAGCCCGCCCGGGGGCACCATGCCCTGCACATAGGGCGAGGCGAGATCGTTCAGCACCGCTGGCGGCGGTTTGGGGGTGTCGAGCCAACCCTTGGCGGTGGGCACCGCAACCCCGCCGATCCGGGCCAGACTTTCCCTGTCCCGGCGCGGTGTGCGCACGATCTGCGGCATCACCGTTTCGCCTTCGCCGGTGACCAGAAGATCGATATGCGCGGCATCGCGAAACGGCGGCAGGCGCAGCATGGCCGGACGTGCCGACGGGCCGCCAAAGACGATCAGACGCCCGGGGTCGTTCTGTTTCAGCCGCCGCGCGGCGTCGAAAAACAGCGGAAAGGACCAGAGATATGCGGAAAAGCCGACAATGTCAGGATCCCATGCCGCGATCTGATCGGCCAGCGCATCGGCGGTCCCGCCGCGTAGGTCCCAAAGCCGCAGCTCCAGCCCGTCCAGCCCGGCAGCGCGCAGCGCGGCGGCGACCATATAGACCCCCAGATTGGGGATGAATTGCGGCATCGCCGGATCCGGGTCGGGATAGCGCGCCACAAGCGCCACGCGCCGGCCGGTTCTGACGCTCGTGCCGGTCATGCGCGGCGCGCACCTTTGCCCGGGCGTTCGCGCTTGAACGACCACCAGAAATCGCCTGAGAACCCGCCGCGCCCCTGCACCAGCCCGCTCAGCCGCCGGCGCATGGCGGCGATGTCGTCGCGGCTCCAGGTCGAATTGCTGATCATCGCCAGAGTGCGGGGGTCGAAGCGCAGGTTCCATTCCCGGCGCGACCGGGTCAGCAGCGCGTCGGGCAGGACCAGACAGTGATAGGCGCGCACATCCACCGGCAGCGACAGCGCGTATTGCAGCGTGCGCATGAACCCGTCCGGGGTTTCGCCGGGCAGGCCGAAGATGATCTGAATCTCCACCTGCGCGACCTCGGCCAGCGCGCGCACCGCCGGATCGAAACGTGCGCCGTTCTGCGGGCGGTCATGGGCCTTCAGCACCGCCTGATCGGTGCTTTGCAGTCCGACCCCCAGATAGGACGTGCCGACCTGATCCAGAAACGCCAGATGGTCGGGTTTCAGCGACGCGGGATAGACCTCGGCCCAGAACTGGGTGTCGCGCAGCGCGGGTTCACGGGCGTGGGCGGCGGCCAGATTGCGGAAGGCGTGCCCGTTCAGATTCAGCCCCGCATCCAGCAGAAAGACCGCCGACGCCCGCAAGCTGCGAAAGGCCGCGAGTTCCGCGACGAGGTAGTCTTCGGGGAACACCGCGCGCAGGTCCTTTGCCACGCCCCATTCGCAGAACCGGCAGGACAGGGGACAGCCGCGGAAGGTTTCCAGATAGGCCACCGATCCCGCCGGCATCAGCCCCATCTGAAAGGGCGATGCCAGCGATCCCATGTCCAGCGGTGGCGCGGCGCCGGTGCGGATCCATTGCCCGTCGCCGCAGGGCAGGGCAAGCCCGCCGATCTGCTGCAGGGCGTGCCGGTCAAGCGGGTCGCATTGGGCGATACGGACGAAAATGTCTTCGCCGTCGCCTTCCACCACCGCGTCAAGATACCCCTGCGCGCCGCGATAGGGCGGCAGGTCGAAAAAGGCGGTGCGCGCGGACGGGCCGCCGAACACCACCGCCGTGTCGGGTTTCTGCGTTTTCAGATCGCGGGCCAGATCGATCAATTGCGGGGCCGACCAGACATAGATCGAAAAGCCCACCAAGTCGGGATCGAACGCCCGGAGCCGGGCCAGAAATCCGGCCCGGTCGGCCTGCCGCAGATCGAACAGCCGGATGTCGCAGCCGTCCAGCCCCGGCGCCGCGCGCGCGGCGGCTTCGATGCGGCGGATCCCGAAACTGGGCAGATGATGCGCCCCGTGTTCGGCGGTGTCGGGGTCAGGCGTCAGGCAGACCAGGGCGATGCGTCTTGCCACGCGGTCCTCCCAAGGGTTGCGTCGGGACAGCTTCCTACACAAACTGGGCCGGAGCAAGTCGGGAGGCGAGATGGGCAACTTCTTCCGGATCGAAACGGTCGATGCCGAGGGCCCGCTTCCCGGGACCGCGCCTTTGGCCGCGCTTCGGGCGGGGGCGCTGCATGCGGTGCTGCTGCGTCATGTCTATCCCGCCCAGGCCATGGCAGAGGCGGTGCAGAAGCTGGATGCGAACGCGCCCGGGTTTGTGCGCAGCGACTTTCCGGCGGCCTTCAAGGCGTTCTTCTATGGGTTGAACCTTAATCTGGCGGCGCCGGATCTGGCGCCCTATTTCGCCGCCGAACCGGCGTTTCGGGCGGCGCTCGCGGGGCTCTTGCGGCCGGATGCGGAAACGCGGATCACCGGGTTGCTGCAGGCGCTGGATGACGGGCGGCGGTATTGCGCGGCGCCCGGCCCGCATCCCGGCGCGCGGTATTTCTTCACCACCTTGCGCGGCCACGGCACGGGCGGGTTCATACCGCCGCATTTCGACAATGAATCCGCCCTGCGCCCGTCCTATCGCCATCTTGCCGGTCTGATCGATCCGGGGATTTTCTCGTTCGTGCTGGCCTTCAGCCGCGCGGATGCGGGCGGGGCGCTGGAATTCTTCAACCTGCGGGCCGAGGATCACGCGGCACGGTTCCGCAATGTGGACGGGCCCAGCCCGCCGCCGTCGGTCGAGGGCGTCGAAAAGGTCGCCATTCGCTTGGCGCCCGGCGACATGGTCGTGCTGAATTCCGGCGGCTATCTGCATCGCGTGACCCCGGTCGAAGGCCCGCAGACCCGCTGGACGGCGTGTTCGTTCATGGCGCCGTCGCTGTCGGGCGACCGTGTCCTGTGCTGGGGGTGAGCGGACGGTGCTGCCCTATATCGGTCCTCTGATCCAGGCCTATCGTCAGGGGCTGGCGTCGGACCATATTCATCTGGGATATTGGGAAGCCCCGCCGCAGGGTGCCGTCACGCCCGCCGATTGGCGGGAGGCGCAGGCGCGGCTGACGGACCAGATCCTGACAATGGCGGATCTGCGCGCGGGGCTGGATGTGGCGGATGCCGGCTGCGGCATCGGCGGCACCCTGCGGGCGATCCGGCGCCGGTGGGGGAATGCGGGGCGGCTCGTGGGGATCAATCCCGACCCGCGTCAGCTCGCGCTCTGCCCCGGACCGGCGGAGGGGGTCGCACTGCTGCGTGCCGATGCGCTGGACCTGCCCTTGTCCGACGGCTGTCTTGACCGGGTGATCTGTCTGGAAGCGGCGTTTCATTTCGCGTCGCGTCGCGGATTTTTTCAACAGGCCGCGCGGGTCCTGCGCCCCGGTGGTCTTCTGGTGCTGGGCGATCTGCTGGGTGACGCCTCGGGGCTGGCGGAGGCCGACCGGATGTGCGCCGCGGCGGTGCTGGTGCGGGATTTCGGCCCCTGGCCGGATCCGTGGCAAGACGAAGCCGGGGTGGTGACGGATCTGGAAGCCGCCGGGTTCGCCGTGCGCGACCTGCGCGACATCACCGCCCGGACGCTGCCCAGCTATGAGGTGGTCGCGCCCGCAAGCGTGTCCGATCTGCGCCACCCGGCATTGGACGGGGCGCGCGCCATGCGATGGCTGCAGGAAAACGGGGCGCTGCGCTATGTGCTGATCGCGGCGCAGAAGCCGGAGGCTTAGCCGCTGCAAATCTGCGACAGGCGCAGCCAGATGGCATCGGGCAGAAGCGGCGTCAGATAGGGCTGCGGCGCCAGCGGGATCACAACGCCCGCGCGGGCCGCATAAGGCCCGGGCGGAACGCCTGCTTCGCTGAACCGCGCCGCAAGACTGGCCGAGGACATCTCGGCCGGGGGGTGCAGCAGGTATCCCTTGGCCGCGCGATCCAGATTGTCATCGGCGATTTCGCCCTGGGTCAGCAGCCGCAGCGTGGCGCCCGGGCCCACGGTTTCCAGCAGGCCCAGAAGCGGATCCTGTTCCAGGCTGCGCGCGGCTTCGGTCAGCAGTGCACCGGCGGCGGCTTCGGGCCCGTCCGCGCCTTCGATCAGATCCTTGCGCAGCAGCAGCATCCCGCCCGGCAGACCGGCAGACAGCACCGGGCCGTCGGGCACAACCACCACATTCCACGGTGCCGGTCCCAGCACCCGGTCCTGAAGCTGTGCCAGCGCATCGATCCCGTTGCTCGCGCCACAGGGCGTGCCGGTATAGGGGGCAAGTTTGCGCAGCAGCCGCTGGCCGACCTCCTGCCGGACGGTTTCGGGCAGAACCTGTGCCGTGTGCCGCACCAGCGCGCCCGGCAGCCATAGCGCGCCCAGCAGGGCCACCGCCACCGCCGTTCCCAGAAACACCGCGCGCCGCACGCGCCCGCGCTTGGGCTGCGCCTTTGCCACCGCGCGGCGCACCGTGCGGATGGCGTCGATCATCATGTCGTCTTCGAGTTCCAGCAGCTCTTCCGCGTCCGGGCCCGGGCGATACAGCGCCGGGACCTTGCCCGGATTGACCCGTTCGATCGCGGGCAGCGACCAATGCGCCAGCGCCGTGTCGGTGCTGTCGCGAATGATCAGTGTCGCTTCGCCCAAAGACACGAAGACGTTCTGCCGCTGCGCATCGGGCGCGGGGTGCCACAGACCGGGGCATTCCAGCCGCTCGTATTTGGTTAACACCGTCATGGGACGGTCCTGCCTGTTCCTGTCCTGCCTTTCGCCAGAGTAGGGGAGGCTGCGCAGGCGTACAATCGCCCAATCCATCCTGCTTGACGGTGCTGCGCAAATGCCGCCAATGGGCCGCATGACGCCCCTGGCTCCGCACCTTCCGCGCCGCGCCGCGATGCTGATCCTGGCCGCCATGGCGATCATGGGGCTGGTCGACAATTTCGTGCGCGTGATCGCCGAGACGGCGGGCCTGTGGCAGTTTCAGGTTATCCGTTCGGCTATGGCGATAACGCTGCTGGTCGGAGTGGCGCGCTGGCGGGGCTGGCGGCTGCGGCCACGGCGCTGGGCGCCGGTGATCGCGCGCAGCGCGGTCTTGTCGGTGGGGCTGGTCCTCTATTTCGCCGCCCTTGCGGTGATACCGGTGTCCGAGGCCGTTGCGGGGCTCTTCACAGCGCCGATCTGGGTGATGCTGTTGTCTGTCGTTGTCTATCGCCAAAGGATCGGCGCCCTGCGCATCGGCGCGGCGGTTCTGGGATTTGCCGGGGTGTTGCTGGTCCTGCGCCCGGACGGAGGCGATGCGAGCGGCATGACTCTTCTGCCGCTGATTTCGGGCGTGCTCTATGCGCTGGCCGCGCTCGCGACGCGGGAGTGGTGCGGGGGCGAAACGGCACAGACCCTGCTGATGGGGTTCTTCACGGCCATGGGCCTGTGGGGGCTTGTCGGGCTGGGCGTCCTGTCCCTGATCCCGGTGGAAGATCCGCCCGGCCCGGACGGGTTTGCCCTTCGCCTTTGGGGGCAGATGGCACCCGCCGCGTGGTTCTGGACCGGAGCGCAGGCCGTGGGGTCGCTGATTGCCGTTGGCATGATCATCCGCGCCTATCAGATCGCCGAGGCGTCATATGTGGCGGTTTTTGAATACGCGCTGCTGATCTTCGCGGCGCTGTGGGGTTTTTTACTGTTGGGGCAGCACATCGACGGGTGGGCGCTGGCGGGGATCGCCGCGATCCTGGGGTCGGGCGCGGTGATTGCCTTGCGGGCCCCGCGCCCCGATCCGGTATCCTGACGCCGTGACCCGCCGGGCGGGTCAGGCGGCGGCCTGACCCTGAGGGCCGAAACGCCCGTAGAAGGACTCTCCGCGTTCCGCCAGATCGCGCAGCACGGCCGGAGCGCGGAAGCGCGGTCCGTGAGCGGCCTCCAGCCCGTCGCAGATTTCGACCGCTTTGGACGCGCCAAGGATGTCGAGCCAGCTGAACGGCCCGCCGGACCATGGCGCAAACCCCCAGCCCAGGATCGCCGCCACGTCGCCTTCGCGGATATCGGTCAGCACGCCGTCTTCGAACGCGCGCACGGCCTCCAGCGCCTGGATCATCAGCAGCCGGTGTTGCACGTCTGTCAGGTCGGGCTGTTCCTGCGCATGCGGATAGCGCCCGGCCAGACCGTCCCACAGGCCGGTGCGCTTGCCCGCGTCGTCATAGGCGTAAAAGCCCGCCTTGGCCTTGCGCCCCAGCCGCCCGTCGCCTTCCAGCCAGAAGACGACCTCGTCCACATCGGCATCGGGATAGGCGTCGCCCATGGCCGCGCGGGTGGCCCGTGCGATCTTGGCGCCCAGGTCGATGGAGACCTCATCGGTCAGCTGCAGCGGCCCCAGCGGCATGCCCACCAGCTTCGCGGCGTTTTCGATCAGCGCCGGGGTGACGCCTTCGCGCACCATGCGGATGCCTTCGTTGGTATAGGGCAGGATGCAGCGATTGGCATAGAAATAGCGCGCATCGTTGACCACGATCGGGGTCTT
>JAGQRU010000243.1 GCA_020425105.1 Paracoccaceae bacterium | reverse complement strand
TGCGCCATTACGGGTTCAGCGCGCTCGATACCCCCACCCTTCACGGAGGCCTGAGCCTGTGACACATCTGGATCGCGATCTTGAACTGCGGGTCTTGCAGCGCGTCCTGGACTGGGATGCCGAAAAGGATCGCGCGCCGCTGAACCTGAACTGGGACCGCGCGCCGGAGTTTTTCGGCATGGCGACCACGGGCAGCGGCGGCGTCGCGGGCTGCTGGGACCGCCTTTATGACGCTCTGGTGGATATGGAACTGCGCGGACTGCTCACCGGTTCGGTGTTTATCAACCGGGTCGAAGATCTGAAGGTCGACTACCGGGGCGCCGAAGTTCTGCGGGCCGGTGAAATCGCCGCGCTGGCGGCGGAAAAGACACGGCTGGAGGCCGAGCGCGACATCCTGAACGCCGCGCAGAAAGCTGCGCGGGCTGACCGGGATGCGGTGGCGCGCGGGCGTCAGGATGTGGACCGCACCGAATTGGCGCTGCAGGATATCAAGACCCGCCTGCGGTCGGAACGCGACACGCTCGATGCGGACCGTGCGGCTCTGGATGCCGCCCAGGCGGAACTGTCCGAACGGCGCGATGCGCTGCAGGCGGACAAAAAGGCGGCGGACCAGAAAATTGCCGAGGAGCGCGCGGCGCTGGATGCCGCGCTGACGGCGCGCAGGAAGGCCGCCGATGCCGAACAGGCCTCCGCAACCCAGATCCGCGCGGCGGGAATCCTGGCGCTGCTGATCGGGGCCATGGCCGCGCTCTTTGCCGTCACCCATACCGGCGTGGTCTGATCCGCGCGGTCA
This sequence comes from Paracoccaceae bacterium, assembly GCA_020425105.1. Classification (GTDB taxonomy): domain Bacteria; phylum Pseudomonadota; class Alphaproteobacteria; order Rhodobacterales; family Rhodobacteraceae; genus Meridianimarinicoccus. The sequence continues at coordinate 2,326 of JAGQRU010000243.1, read as the reverse complement.
CCGGCCCGCGCCACGGCGCGGGCTGCTGCGGGCAGGGGCCGCTTCACATCCGCGCCCGCCTGCGCTAAGCGCTTCGCCAACACACAGGACGGAGCCCTTCGCATGAAATTCACCCTTTCCTGGCTCAAGGATCATCTCGACACCACCGCCAGCGTGGACGAGATCGCCGAGGCACTGACCGATCTGGGGCTTGAGGTCGAAGAGGTTTTCGACCCCGCCGGGCGGCTTGCGGCGTTTACCCTGGGCCGGGTGGTGAAGGCCGAAAGACATCCCGATGCGGACAAGCTGCGGGTGTGTCAGGTCGCGACCGGGGCCGGGGAAACCCAGATCATCTGCGGCGCACCCAACGCGCGCGAAGGCATCACCGTGGTGGTGGCCAGCCCCGGCACCTATGTGCCCGGAATCGACACCACCATTCAGGTGGGCAAGATCCGGGGCATCGAAAGCCATGGCATGATGTGTTCCGAACGCGAGATGGAACTGGGCGATGCCCATGACGGCATCATCGAACTGCCTTCGGGCGCGGTCGGCGACCGGTTCGTCGACTGGCTGGCCGCCAACGATCCCGCCAAGGTGGATCCGGTGATCGAAATCGCCATCACGCCGAACCGTCCCGACGCCCTGGGCGTGCGCGGGATTGCCCGGGATCTGGCGGCGCGGGGGCTGGGCGTGCTGAAACCCGCCAAAGAAGTGACCGTGCCCGGCGGGTTCGACAGCCCGATCAAGGTGGTGATCGACGCCGATACGGCCGACGACGCGCCGCTCTTTCAGGGGCGTCTGATCCGGGGGGTGAAGAACGGCCCCAGCCCCGACTGGCTGCAGGCGCGGCTGAAGGCCATCGGGCTGCGTCCGATTTCGACGCTGGTCGATGTGACCAACTTCTTCACCTATGACCAGAATCGCCCGCTGCATGTGTTCGATGCCGACAAGGTGGACGGCAATCTGCGGGTGCATCGCGCGCAGGGGGGCGAGGTGCTGCGCGCGCTGGATGAACGCGACTACCGGCTGGAACCGGGCATGGTGGTGATTTCCGACGATCACGCGGTGGAAAGCATCGCCGGGATCATGGGGGGCGAGGCGTCTGGCTGTACCGACGGCACGGTGAATGTGTTCGTCGAGGCGGCGGTTTGGGACACGATCCAGATCGCCAAGACGGGCCGGGCGCTGCGAATCAATTCGGACGCGCGGTATCGCAACGAACGCGGGATCGACCCGGCCTTCAACGCGCAGGCGCTGGAACAGGCCACGGCCATGATCCTGGATCTGTGCGGCGGCGAAGCCTCGGATGTGGTCACTGCGGGCGCGGTGCCCGATATGGCGCGCGCATTCCGGCTGGACACCACCCGCGTGCAATCGCTGGTGGGCATGGACATTGCGCCGGACACCCAGCGGGCGACTCTGGAAAAGCTGGGCTTCGTCATGAATGGCGACATGGCCCAGGTGCCCAGCTGGCGCCCCGATGTGATGGGCGAGGCCGATCTGGTCGAAGAGGTGGCCCGTATCGCGTCGCTGACCAAACTGGAAGGCCGTCCGCTGGCGCGTAGCCGGACTGGCGTGCCGCGCCCGATTCTGACCCCGATGCAGCGCCGCGAAAGCGCGGCCCGGCGCGCGGCGGCGGCCCGCGGCTATCATGAATGCGTGACCTACAGCTTCATTGACCGGGCGAGCGCGGAGCTTTTCGGCGGCGGGGCCGATGCCACAATGCTGGCCAATCCGATCTCGTCCGAGATGAGCCATATGCGGCCGTCGCTGCTGCCGGGGCTTTTGCAGGCGGCGGCGCGCAATCAGGCGCGCGGGTTTATGGATCTGGCGCTCTTCGAAGCCGGGCCGGTCTTCCATGGCGGAGAGCCGGAAGAACAGGAAGCCATGATCGCCGGGGTGCTGGTCGGTCAGACCGCACCGCGCGAGGTCGGGGCCGATCGCCGTCCGGTGGATGTGTTCGATGCCAAGGCCGACGCCGAGGCGATCCTGGCCGCCATCGGTGCGCCCGCCAAGGCGCAGATCCTTCGTGGCATGAACGGATGGTGGCATCCGGGGCGGTCGGGCAAGATCTGCCTGGGGCCCAAGAAGGTGCTCGCCGGGTTCGGCGAATTGCATCCGCGGGTGCTGGACGCGATGGGGGCCAAGGGCCCGGCGGTGGCCTTCGCCGTTCATCTGGCGTCGGTGCCGTTTCCCAAGGCACGCAGCACCACGCGGCCCGCGCTGGTGCTGAACGACCTGCAGGCGGTGGAACGGGACTTCGCCTTCGTCGTCGATGCCGGGGTCGAGGCGCTCAGCCTGATCAACGCGGCGGCGGGGGCGGACAAGGCGCTGATCGAATCGGTGC
>JAGQRU010000242.1 GCA_020425105.1 Paracoccaceae bacterium | reverse complement strand
GTGATGCCGCCGGCTTCGCCGGAGACAACCTTGGCATTCCGGATCGCGTCCAGCAGCGATGTCTTGCCGTGGTCCACATGGCCCATCACTGTGATCACCGGCGGGCGGGCCTGCAGGTCCTCGTCCTTGTCTTCGACCGTGTCGATCACGTCTTCCACATCGGCGTCGGACACACGTTGGACCCGGTGGCCGAATTCCTCGACAATCAGTTCGGCCGTATCGGCGTCGATCGACTGGTTCTGGGTCAGCATCATGCCGTTTTGCATCAATGCCTTGACCACGTCGGCGACCCGTTCGGCCATCCGGTTTGCCAGTTCCGACACCACGATGGTTTCAGGCACCTGCACGTCGCGGATCACCTTTTCACGGGTTTCCGCGCCCATCGCCTTCAGCCGCGCACGCTCTTGCTTGCGCTTCATCGACGCCAGCGACCGCTGCCGGCCGCCTTCGCCGCCGGTCAGAGCCTGGTTCAGCGTCAGCTTGCCCGACCGGCGGGCGTCGCCGCCCTTGGTCTTGCGCTGTTCGCGTTCTTTTTCACGTTCCTGTTTGCGCGGTGCCGGGGTTCCCGGCTTCGCAGACGCGGACCGCATATCAGGCGCGGCATCGGCAGCTTCTGCCGGGGCAGGCGCGGCTTCTTCCTGCTTCGCGGCATTGGCCTCGGCCTGCTTGCGCGACGCAGCTTCGGCAGCGGCGGCGCGCTTGCGCTCTGCCTCTTCAGCCTCTTCCTTGGCCCGCGCCTTTTCTTCACGCTCGCGCTCTTCGCGCTCTTTGGCCTCGATTTCAGCCCGACGGCGCGCGCGTTCTTCCGCCCGGCGCTTTTCTTCGTCGGCCCGTTCCTTGGCTTCCTGGTTTTCGCGCGCCTTGGCGGCGTGCAAGGCCTTCAGGCGCCGTTCCATTTCGGCGTCGGAGATCCCCGCAGGACGTTTGGACGGATCGCCCCCGGCTGCTGACCCGGATTTGGCAGCCCCCGGTTTCGGCACGACGACACGCTTGCGTTTGGTTTCCACCACAACGCTTTTGGTGCGACCGTGGCTGAAGCTCTGCTTCACCTGGCCCGATCGCGGACCGCCACGTACACCCAAAGTCTTTTTGCCGTCACTATCGCTCATGTGGTCGTCGTACCCTTTCCGGCAGGGCGGTCCCCACCGTCTATTGTGCGCATGCCCTGCAATCTTGCCGCTTCCTCTACAACACGCGTCGTGAGTCCGCCAGCAACAAGGGCGCCGTGTATTACATTTTCCCGCCCGAAGGCCAGCCCCAATTCAGAAGCCGTCAACCAGTCGATCAGTGTGCCGGGTCCGTCAGGAGGCCGCAGCTTGGTTTTTCCGCGGGCCGATCCGTCGCTTGCCTGAATCAGCACCTGTGCCGTGCCGGACTGCAGCCCGGCCTTTACCTTTTCATATCCCGCCAGCGCCAGCCCCGCCTTGCGCGCCAGTGACAAGAGCCCCAACACGCGCTGAACCAGCAACTCTTCCACCAGATCCACCAGATCCGGCGGCACCGTCACCTGCTGGCGCGCGGCCCTGGCAAAGGCCTTCTTCCGCAGCGCGGTGTCCAGGATTGCCCGGTCCGCCGTACACCAGATCCCGCGCCCGGGAAGCTTGCCCGCCAGATCGGGAACGATCTGGCCGTCCGGACCCAGGACAAAGCGGATCAGCCCCGGCTTGCCGCCCCGGTCGCCGGTGACGATGCACCGGCGCTCGGGTTCATCGCGGTCCTTGCCGCGGCCACCGCGGGACATCTGCGCGTCTCCGTTATCCCGGCTCAGATCTCTTCGGCCTCGGCGGCGGCATCTTCGTCGCCCTCGAAGTCCTCTTCCTCGGAAACCAGATCCGCAGGATCGACCCAACCCAGTTGAACGCGCGCGGTCATCACCAGGTTCTGGGCTTCTTCCAGCCCCACATCGAAGGGCTCCAGAATACCGTCATCCTTGACCCGCTGCCCGTCCACCGTGGTCCAGCCCCCGGCCAGTTCCCAATCCGCGCAGGTGGCGAAATCTTCCAGCGTCTTGACCCCGTCTTCGCCCAGAGCGGCCAGCATCTGCGGCGTCAGGCCTTCGAAGTCGATCAGTGACTGTTCGACCCCCAGTTCCTGGGCCTTCGCCAGCGCGGCTGCATTCAGCGCATCCAGATAATCGCGGGCGCGGGCCTGCAATTCCCCGGCGGTGTCGTCGTCCACCCCGTCGATCACCAGCAGTTCGTCCAGTTCCACATAGGCCACTTCTTCGAGCGAGGTGAAACCTTCGGACACAAGCAACTGCGCGAAGAATTCATCCACGTCCAGCGCGTCGATGAACAGCTTGGTGCGCACTGCGAATTCCTGCTGGCGGCGTTCGCTTTCCTGGCTTTCGGTCAGAATGTCGATGTCCAGCCCGGTCAACTGGCTGGCCAGACGCACGTTCTGTCCGCGCCGCCCGATGGCAAGGCTCAGCTGATCGTCGGGCACCACGACCTCGATCCGTTCGGCGTCGTCGTCCAGAACCACCTTGGACACTTCCGCAGGCTGCAGCGCGTTCACCAGGAAGGTCGGCTGGTCTTCGTTCCACGGAATGATGTCGATCTTTTCGCCCTGGAGCTCATTCACCACCGCCT
>JAGQRU010000241.1 GCA_020425105.1 Paracoccaceae bacterium | reverse complement strand
GCGTCGGCATCAGCATCGGGATATGCCCGGCGCGGGTCTGTTCCTCATGCACGATCTGTTCCAGCCGTTTAAGCACCTTGAACCCCAGCGGCAGCCAGGAATAGATCCCGGCGCTGGCCTGTTTGATCAGGCCCGCCCGCAACATCAGACGGTGGCTGACGATCTGGGCTTCGGCCGGGGTTTCCTTCAGAACCGGCAGGAAATAACGGGACAGGCGCATCAGGGAACCCTTGCTTGAGGCATTTCGACGTGTCCTGACCGCTTAGGCCATCCGCCCGAAGCAGACAAGCGCAACGGCCCGCTGCGGACGCGGCATCAATGCTTGCGCGCCTTGTCCCCATAGGCGATGAACGTCCCAGCGAACAGGAGAGCGCAATGGCCCTGCCGGTGCAGCAGCAAGTCAAGATCTGGGGAATCGCGGCAGCCGTCTTCTTTCTGGCGCTGTGGTTTCTGGGCGATGTGTTGATGCCCTTCATTCTGGGCGGTGCCATCGCCTATCTGCTGGACCCGCTGGCCGACCGGCTGGAAGCGCGCGGCCTGTCACGCGGCGCCGCGACGGCGGTCATTTCCGGCCTGTTCATCTTTGTCGCCGCATTGCTGCTGCTGATCATCATTCCCGCGATGATCCGGCAGATGCTCGATCTGGTGCAGATCCTGCCTGAGCTGACCGCACAGCTGCGCGCTTTCATCGAAACACGGTTTCCGACCATCGGCGAACGCATCGCGGAACTGCACGGCAACATCCCGGGTCTGGGCGACACCATCCGCGAAAAGGGCGCGGCGCTGCTGAACACGCTGCTGAGTTCGGCCATGTCCTTCGTCAACGTGCTTGTGCTGTTGTTCGTCGTGCCGATCGTGACCGTCTATATGCTGCTGGACTGGGACCGGATGGTGGCCGCCATCGACAGGCTGCTGCCGCGCGACCATGCCCCGGTGATCCGCAGGCTGGCCCACGACATGGACGCAACGCTGGCCGGGTTCATCCGCGGCCAGGGCACGGTCTGCCTGATCCAGGGCAGCTTTTACGCGGTCGCGCTGATGCTGGCCGGGTTGAATTTCGGTCTTCTGGTCGGCGCCTTCGCCGGATTGATCTCGTTCATTCCTTTCGTCGGATCGCTCGTCGGGGGATCGCTGGCCATCGGACTGGCCCTGTTCCAGTACTGGGACACCCCGGTGATGATTGGTGTGGTGGCGGGGATTTTCCTGTTCGGGCAGGTGGTCGAAGGCAACATCCTGACGCCCAAGCTGGTCGGCGGATCGGTGGGTCTGCATCCGGTGTGGCTGCTGCTGGCCCTGTCGATCTTCGGGGCGCTGTTCGGCTTTGCCGGCATGCTGGTCGCCGTCCCCGTGTCGGCCATGATCGGGGTCCTTGTGCGCTTTATGGTTGAACAATACCGCACGGGACGTCTGTATCGGGGGCTGGCGGCGCTCAACGACGATGCCGCCACGGACGACAGCGCCACCGAATGACCGACCGCCAGCTTCTGCTCGACTTCGATCCCGGTCTGAACATGACCCGGGCAGATTTCCTGCCCGCGGGCTGCAATGCCGATGCGCTGGCCGCGGTCGACCGCTGGCACGACTGGCCGGACCGCCGTCTGTTGCTGTGCGGCCCCCGCGGATGCGGGCGCACGCATCTGGGCCGCATCTGGGCCGCCGACACGCAGGCGCCGGTCCTGAACGGCGCGCGGCTGGACAGCCTGCCCGAACCGGCCCCTGCCTATCTTGTGGACGACGCCCATTGTGTGGCGGGCGTTGCCGCGCGTGAAGAGGCGCTGTTTCATCTTTACAACCGGGCCGAAGCCGATGCCGCCCCGCTCATGCTGACCGCGCCCGACACACCGGGCACCTGGGGCGTCGCCCTGCCCGATTTGTCGAGCCGGTTGCAGACCTTCGCGGTAACGCGGCTTGCCGCGCCGGACGACGAGCTTCTCTACATGGTGCTGATCAAGCTGTTCGACGACCGGCAGTTGTCGGTATCGCCGGAAACGGTCAAGTTCCTGACCCGCCGCATCGACCGGTCCCTGCGCAACGCGGTGCAGGTTGTGCAGGCCCTTGACCATGCCGCGCTAACCCTTCAGAAACGGATCTCTCGCGCCATGGCCGCCGACGTTCTGGCAGGACTGGCCCCTGACACGTCGTCGGGCGCCGATGACGTTCGGGACAGCGACGCCACGTGACCGAAAGGACAGTCCGCCCCAGATGACCGCCGCCGATTTTCTGAATTCGCCAGCGCCCAGCCCCGTCAGACTGCACAACACCGACCCTGAAGGACCGGCCCGGTTTTTCAACCGCGAACTGTCCTGGCTGGCGTTCAACTGGCGGGTTCTGGAAGAGGCCGAAAATCCCGCGGTTCCGCTGTTGGAACGCCTGCGCTTCGTGTCGATTTCGGCCAACAATCTGGATGAATTCTATACCGTCCGCGTCGCGGGTCTGCGCGAGCTTGCCCATAAGGGGCACATGACCCCGGCGGCGGACGGGCTCAGCCCTGCTGACCAGCTGGTGCTGATCGACAAGGACGCGGGCGCGCTGATGCAGGCGCAACAGCGCGTCTTCGCCGAACTGCGCCGGGAACTGGAAGCCGAAGGCATTTTCATCGTCCGCCAGTCCAAGCTGACGGCCAGCGACCGCAAGTTTCTGGAAAACGTGTTCCTGACCCAGGTCTTCCCGGTGCTATCGCCGCTGGCGGTGGATCCCGCGCACCCGTTCCCCTTCATTCCCAACACGGGATTTGCCCTGGCGCTGATGCTGGAACGGCGGTCCGACAAGAAGCTGCTGCGCGCGCTGCTGCCGATCCCGCAGCAGATCAACCGTTTCATCGCCCTGCCCGCCAAGCCGGGCCAGCACCGGTTCATCCCCATGGAAGACCTGCTGATCCTGCATCTGGACAGCCTCTTTCCCGGCTACACCCTGACCGGCGAATGCCAGTTCCGCGTCCTGCGCGACAGCGATCTTGAGGTTGAGGAAGAAGCCGAAGACCTGGTCCGCGAATTCGAAACCGCCCTGAAACGCCGCCGGCGGGGCGAGGTCGTGCGGCTGAAGATCTCGGCCCACGCCCCGCCGGAGCTGAGCAACGTCATCATCCGCGAACTGGGCGTCAGCGGCGAAGAAGTGATCGAAATTCGCGGCATGATCGGCGTCGTCGATCTGAAGGAGTTGGTGGTGGACAGCCGGCCAGACCTGCTCTGGCCGTCCTACACGCCCCGGGTGCCGGAACGGGTGCAGGACCATGNNGCGACATGTTCGCCGCGATCCGGCACAAGGACATGCTGCTGCACCACCCGTATGAAACCTTCGATATGGTGGTGCGGTTTCTGACCCAGGCCGCGCGCGACCCCAATGTGCTGGCGATCAAACAGACGCTGTACCGGACATCCCATAACAGCCCCATTGTCGACGCGCTCTGCGAAGCTGCCGAGGATGGAAAATCCGTCACTGCGCTGGTCGAACTGAAGGCCCGCTTCGACGAGGCCGCCAATATCCGCCAGTC
>JAGQRU010000240.1 GCA_020425105.1 Paracoccaceae bacterium | reverse complement strand
TTTGGGTTTCGTAGTCATAGATGGCTTTTGCTTCTTCCAGCGTGTCAAAGAAATCAAGCTGGCCGCCGCGCAAAACGGCGGCCGACTTGCAGTAGCGTTCCAGCGTTTCGGCCTGATGCGAGACGATCAGCACCGTCGCCTGTTCCAGCCGCTCTTTCAAGATCGCCCCGGCGCGACGGTTGAAATTCACATCCGTAGTCGCCGGCATCCCCTCGTCGACCAGGTAGAGGTCGAATTCGATCGCCAGCATCAACGCGAAAGCGAATCGCGACCGCATCCCCTGGCTGTAAGTGCCGACCGCCATGTCGAAGTAATCGCCAATATCGCACAACCAGCGACAGAAAGCTTCTACTTCGTCGGGGTCCAACTGATAGAGTCGCGCAATGTAACGCGCGTTTTCGGTGGCGCTGTGGCGGTGGTTGATCCCGCCCATGAACCCCAGCGGAAATGACACCCGGCAACTGCGCGTGATCGTGCCATCGTCTGGCTTTTCCAGCCCCGCCATCATGTTGATGATGGTGGTCTTGCCCGATCCGTTGGGCGCCAGTATGCCGGTGGAATGCCCCAGGTCGATCCGGAACGAGGCTTCGTGCAGGATGACCTTGTGGGTCTTCCCGGTCCAGAAAGATTTGCTGACGTTGTTGAACTCCAGCATCGAAGCGCCTCATGCACCCACCCTTTCCATTCGAACATGGCACAGAGGGCTTAACGGGTCTTTTCTTGCGGCAATATTTCACCGGGCACAGGGTGCACGCCGAAAGGGCCGGAATTGAGGCCCGATTATGCCGCAATCGGCCCGGACGCGGTAGTGAAAACTCCGTGTTCGCGCGATCAGGGGCGGCGTCGGGGTTTACATTGGCCGACCCAGGCCCGAAATCCTTGGGGTCAAGATCCGGCACGAAGTCAGGAAAGAGCCCGCGATGTCCGACCATACCGACCAAGATTCCAGCGTCGACGCGGCGTTCGACCAGGCGATGCGCGCGATGGCTGCCGCGCCCGAGGACACCACCGCGCGGCTTGTGTTTCATGCCGAACTCAGCCGCGCGGAACTGTTCGTTCTGCTGGAGGCCGAGGTCGCCGGCGACCGCATGGTGCCGCGCGTGTTCGATCTGTCGGACGGGCGCGCGGTGCTGGCCTTCGGGTCAGAGATGGAACTGGCCGGGTTCGCTGGCGGGGCCGCGGCCTATGCCGGCTTACCGGGGCGGGTGCTGGTGTCGATGCTGGCCCGGTCCGAGGTGCCGCTGGCTCTGCTGATCGGCCCGGATCTGGCGCATGCGGCTTTTGTAGCGCCTGAGGCACTTCGCTGGCTCGACCGGACCCTTGCCGCCGCGGCCCCGTCAGAAGCGCAGGCCACGCCCGAACGGTTCACCGCGCCCGATCTGCCGCAATCGGTGCTGGCGTTGCTGATCCCCGCGCTGGAACGGCGGCTTTCGGGGATGCCGGGGCTTGATGCTGTGGTTCTGGCCGGGGCCCGGTGGCAGGGCGGCGCACGGGGTCATGTTCTGGCGCTGTCGGGTCTGCCCGAGGCCGCGCAGGCTCCGGTCGCGCGGGCCGTGGTCGAAGCCCTGTCGCTGTCGGGGCTCGAAGCCGGGGGGGTGGACGTGATCTTTCCGCCAGACCCCGCGATGCAGTCATTGCGTGCGGTTGGCCTGGTGCTGGCGCCCGCGCCGTTCCGGCCCTCCACCGACCAGATTGTCAGCCCGGACTCGCCGCCTGGCGCCAATCCGGGTCTTGACCCCGACCGCCCGCCCAAGCTCAGATAACCCGCGCCCGCCAGAGACGGGCGCCCAGAGGCGAAGGGGCGCCGGATCGCACAAGGAAAGGAAACCATGTTCGAGCGCATTGGCCGGTTCCTGGGGCGGTATCTGGAGTTCGACCGGCGCGACGCCCAGCCCTATGTCTCGCAGGACTATGACGCGCTGGTGGCAACGATACGTGTCGGAGACGTGCTTCTGGTCGAGGGGCGCGCAAAGATTTCGACCGGCATAAAGTATCTGACGCAAAGCACCTGGTCGCATGCCGCGCTGTGCGTGCGCGACACGACATCCGGCGGTGCACCCGAGCTGGTCGAGGTGACGCTGGAAGACGGCTGTCACCGCATTCCCTTGAGCAAATACAAGGGGATCAACACGCGGCTGTGCCGCGCCGCCAGCCTCAGCACCGAAGAGCGTCGCATCGTCGCCCGCTTCGCCGAGGATCGTATCGGTCTGCAATATGACATGCGGCATATCTTCGATCTGATGCGCTACCTGATCCCGACCCCGCCGGTTCCGACCCGCTGGCGGCGTCGGATGCTGTCGTTCGGGTCCGGAGATCCGACACGGGCGATCTGTTCGTCGCTGATCGCCGAGGCCTATCAATCCATAGGCTATCCGATCCTGCCCGACATAAGGGTCGAAGGTGGTGCCGGCGACCTGGCCCGCCGCGAGGCCTACCACATCCGCAACTTTGCCCTATTCACGCCGCGCGATTTCGACCTTTCACCCTATTTCCAGGTCGTCAAGCCGACGCTCGAGAACGGCTTTGACTACCGCGCCTTCGCCTGGGCCGAGGAGGATTCCCAGGGGCCGGCAGGCTAAGCGCGCCTTGCAATGGAGCCCTTGATCGGGCACATGCCACCCGGTTCCGGATCCGTCAGAAAGGGCCCAGATGACCGCGCGTTTCCGCTTTGACCTTGCCGCCACCGATGGGGGTGCCCGCGCCGGTGTGATCCGCACGCCGCGCGGCGACATCCGCACCCCGGCCTTCATGCCGGTGGGCACCGCCGCCACCGTCAAGGCGATGCTGCCCGACAGCGTTGCCGCCACCGGCGCCGATATCCTGCTGGGCAACACCT
>JAGQRU010000239.1 GCA_020425105.1 Paracoccaceae bacterium | reverse complement strand
GTGATCTTGCCGCCGAAGACGTTCAGGACCGGCGCCGTGCCGCTTTGATCCAAGGTTAGCACATAATCGCGGGTCGCGGCGGTCGCAGATTTCGCGCCGTCATCGTAAAGCGGCCGGACGCCCGAATAGCTCCAGACCACATCGTCATCGGTGACGGGCCGCTTGAAATACTGCGATGCGAAGCGTTGCAGATAGGCGCGCTCGGCATCGGTGCAGACGGGTTTTTGATCCGGGTCCAGATGTTCGGCATCGGTGGTCCCGATCAGGGTGAAATCGGTCTCGTACGGGATGGCGAAGATGATCCGCCCATCGGTGCCCTGAAAGAAATAGCACCGGTTGTGGTCGAAGAGCTGCCGGGTCACGATATGACTGCCGCGCACAAGGCGCACATTTTCGCCCGAATCGCTGTGCAGCTTGGTGCGGATCACATCCGCGACCCAGGGTCCGCCCGCATTGACCAGCATCCGTGCCTGCCGCGTCATGCGTTTGCCGGTGGCGGTGTCCTGAAGCGTCACGGTCCAGATCCCGTCGCCGCGATCCGCCGCGACCACCTTGGTGCGGGTCATGATCTCGGCCCCTCGGGCCTCTGCGTCGCGGGCGTTCAACACCACCAGCCGCGAATCCTCGATCCAGCAATCGGAATATTCGAACGCCTTTTCGAACCGGTCCTGCAGCGGCGCGCCCGCCGGGTCGGTCTTCAGATCCAGCGTACGGGTGCCGGGCAGGATCTTCCGCGCGCCCAGATTGTCATACATGAACAGCCCCAGCCGGATCAGCCAGGCGGGCCGCCGCCCTTTCAGCCAGGGCATGGCCAGGCCAAGCAGCCGCGAGGTCGGGGTTTCGCCTTCGAACCGCATCGACTTGTGATAGGGCAGCACGAACCGCATGGGCCACGAGATATGCGGCATCGCCCGCAGCAGGGTTTCGCGTTCCATCAACGCTTCGCGCACCAGCCGGATTTCGAAATATTCCAGATAGCGCAGCCCGCCATGGAACAGCTTGGTTGACGCCGAAGACGTGGCACCCGCGAGGTCATTCATCTCGGCCAGAGCCACAGACAGCCCGCGACCTGCCGCATCGCGCGCGATGCCGCAGCCGTTGATGCCGCCCCCGATCACGAACAGATCGACAACACTTCCGTGCGTGCCGTGCTCCGGCATCGGATGCTCCCCTTCAAGCCACGCCCATACGAAATCAAACCGCGCCTGTAATGTCAATTTCTATTTTCGTTTTTGTTCGTATAGTATGTGATCGAACAAATCCGCAGACTCGCCCGGTGCCGGGCGCCCTGTACGCCGCGCGCATTGACGCCCCCCGGGCGAAACGTGCCGCCAGCCGTTGCGTTTCGGTTCGAAGCCGAACACGATGCCCTGCGAAAGGAAAACCGGTGTCCCAGACGTTCCGCCATCCCGACATCCTTGAAATCGCCCGGCGTCAGGGCAAGGTCACGGTCGAGGCTTTGGCCGAACATTTCGGAGTGACCGTGCAGACCATCCGCCGTGATCTGAGCGATCTGGCCGACGCTGGAAAGCTGGAGCGCGTGCATGGCGGCGCGATCCTGCCCTCGGGAGTGTCCAATATCGGCTATGAACACCGGCGCGGCCTGCACGAAGGCGCCAAGGCCGCCATCGCCGCGCGGTGCGCCGCCGCGATTCCCGGCAATGCGTCGGTCTTTCTGAATATCGGCACCAGCACCGAAGCGGTGGCCCGCGCATTGATGCACCATCGCAATCTTCTGGTGGTGACGAACAACATGAATGTGGCCAATATCCTGGTCGATAATCCCGAATGCGACATCATCGTGGCGGGGGGGACGCTACGCCGGTCCGATGGGGGGCTCGTTGGGACCCTGACGATGCGGGCGATCGAACAGTTCAAATTCGATTATGCGGTGATCGGGTGTTCGGCGCTGGATCACGATGGCGACCTGCTGGATTTCGACATTCGCGAGGTCGGGGTCAGTCAGACCATCATCGGGCAGGCCCGGCGGACCTTTCTGGTGGCCGACGCGACCAAGTTCGAACGCAGCGCCCCGGTGCGCATTGCCTCGCTGCGCGAGATCGACCGGTTCTTTACCGACGCGCCCCTGTCCCCAGCGCTGGCGGATCTGTGCGCGGGCTGGAACACGGGCGTCGACATCGCAGCGGCGGACTAGCCGTGGCTTAGCCGGTCTTTTGCGCCAGAACGAAGGTCGGGTGATAGGTCAGGGGCAGCGCGCCGCCCCGGCCGAACGCGTCCCTGTAGCGGGTTTCGAAAGCGGCCAGACGTCCCCGGCTCCAGCGTTGGCCCGCCTGGGCGTTGACCCCCGTGGCACGCAGATGGCGCAGCAGCGACGGCGCATCGGCGAAGGCCAGCCGCATGTGCCGCTCCGCCAGCCGCTTCGGCTGCAGGTCCGGGGGCAGCAGCGCGGCCCAGTCCCGGGCGGGCAGATAGCTCGGCGCCTGCGCGTCCGACCCCAGCCAGCGCAATTCCCGGAACTGGTCGGGGCCGAACCCGCTCAGCGCCAGCCACCCGCCCGGGGCCAGCCGGTCGGCCAGCCGGGCGATCTGCGCCGCGGGATCCGGCAGCCACTGCACGGTCGACGACGATGCGATCAGGTCGAAATCGCCGGGCAGGTCCAGATCCTGCACCGGGCCCGCGGCGAAGGCCCAGGGGCGGGCGGCGGCGTCCAGCGCGGGGGCCACATGGGCGCGGCTTTCGGCCACCAGATCGTTGACCAGAAACCAGCCGGGGCGCAGCGCTTGGGCGATCCGCCGGGTCAGAAAGCCGGTGCCGCAGCCGAATTCGAACGCCCGCGCCGGTTCGACGATCCCGGCTTCGGCCATCAGCCGCGCCAGATCGGCAGCGATACGCGCCTGCGCCCGTGCGGCGCGATCATAGCTGCCCAGGCCGCGCCGGAAGGCGCGGGCGACACGGATCTGGTCGGCGCCGCTCACGGGATGTCGTCCCAAAGATGCCACAGGGCGAAGGGCGCGTGCGGCGCGTCGATCGCCACCACCCGCGCGGCCTGATCGGCCCAGGCGCGGGCCATGCTGGCGGGCGGGAAGATGCGGTCACGGGACGGGATCACGATGCAGTCGAAATGCGGATCGGGCGCCGGTCCCCGCGCGGCCACCGCCGACAGTTCCGCCTGCCGCGCGGCGATGTCCAGATCCGCCGGGTCGGGGCACGGGGCGCCGTAACAGCGGGCCAGGAACGCCGCGAAGCTGGTGTCGGACAGGGTGTCGCGCGTCTTGGCCACCACCGCCGGCGGGATGCCCCGCAGCCGGTCCACCGGGGTCAGGGTCCCCGACAGCGCGGTCTTGCGGGTGAAGGGATCGATCCGCCGCGCGGCCTGCCAGTGGCCATAGCCCGCCACGCCGAAAGACCACGCGATCAGCCGCCGCGTGCGATAGGCTGACAGGTCGGGCAGGTCGCCGTCCAGATCCCGGTAATCATCGACGAACAGCACATCCTGCGCCCCGCCCAGATGGCGCAGCCCGTCAGGGCCCACGGCCCAGCCGCCGAACACGACGATCACCTCGGCCGCGGTGCCGGTTTGGGTCAGCCATTGGATGCGCATCGGGCCTCAGAGCGTTTCTGCCAGTCGGAGCATCGCCGCGCAGATCCGGTCCAGGTCCTCCGGTCCGGTCACATAGGGCGGCATCGCATAGATATTATGCCCGAAGGGCCGCAGGAAGACCCCCAGTTCGCGGCATTGGGCATGGGCGGCATCGGCGCTGACCGGATGGTCCATCTCGATCACCCCGATGGCGCCCAGCACCCGCACATCGCGCACGCCGGGCAGATCGCGGGCGGGGGCCAGCGCCGCGCGCATCTGTGCCTCGATCGCGGCGGTCTGGGCGCGCCAGTCGCCCTGTTGCAGCAGCCCAAGGCTCGCGCCCGCCGCGGCGCAGGCCAGCGGGTTGGCCATGAAGGTGGGCCCGTGCATGAAGACGCCGGGCGTCCCCGCGCCAATGGTTTCGGCCACCTTGTCCGACGTCATGGTCGCGGCGAAGGACATGGTGCCGCCGGTGATCGCCTTGCCCAGACACAGGATGTCGGGTTGCACCCGCGTATGGCCGGTAGCGAACAGCTGTCCGGTCCGCCCGAACCCGGTGGCGATTTCGTCGAAGATCAGCAGGATCCCGTGCGCATCGCACAGCGTCCGCGCGGCGTTCAGATACTCCGGGTGATAGAAATACATCCCGCCAGCGCCCTGCACCACCGGTTCAAGGATCAGCGCGGCGATGCGGCCCGCCTCAGTCTCCAGAAGCGCGCGCAGATCCCCCAGACCGTTCCACGCCGGATCGTCCTCCCACTCCGCGCCGAACGGGATCGGCGGGCGCGGGGCGAAATGCTGGATCGACAGCGCGCCCTTGAACAGATGATGCATGCCGGTGACCGGGTCGCAGACGCTCATCGCCTTCCATGTGTCGCCGTGATAGCCCGACCGGATGGTGGCGAATTCCGTGCGCTCAGGGCGTCCCGCCGCATGCTGGTACTGCACCGCCATTTTCAGCGCCACTTCGACCGCCACCGACCCACTGTCGCAATAGAAGATCCGCTGCATGTCGGACGGTGCCAGATCCAGCAGCTTGCGGCCCAGATCCACCGCCGGATCATGGGTCAGCCCGCCGAACATCACATGAGCCAGGCGGTCGATCTGGGCGTGCAGGGCGGCAGTGATCGCCGGGTGGCGGTGGCCGTGAATGGCGCTCCACCAACTGGACATGGCGTCGATCAGCCGGGTGCCGTCGTCCAGCGTCAGCCACACGCCTTCGGCCTCGCGCACCAGAAAGGTGGGGCCGGGCTGCGTGACATTGGTATAGGGATGCCACAGGTGGTGCCGGTCGAACTCAAGCGGGGTCACGTGGTCAGGGCCTTCCGGATCCGGTCCATGTCGATCGCCGCGAAGGCGGCACCCAAGGCGGCGGGCGTCAGCGGGTCGAGCCGGGGCAGACGCCCCAGCGACGGGACCGCGCCGAAATCGCAGATGGTCTGTTCGACCTCAGGCGCTGCATCGCCCTGAAGCGCGACCCCCAGCACCGGGCAGCCCCGCGCCCGCAGCGCCTCCAGCGACAGCAGTGTGTGGTTGATCGTGCCAAGCGCGGTCCGGGCGCACAAGATCACCGGCGCCCCCCAGCCCGCGATCACATCCACATAAAGCGTGCGCCGGTTCAGCGGCACCATCAGCCCGCCCGCCCCTTCGATCACCAGCGGGCCGGTGACGTCAGGCAGGGTCAAAGCGGCGGCGTCGATCTCCACCCCTTCGGCTTCGGCGGACAGGTGGGGCGACGCGGGCAGGTCAAGCCGCCACGCCTCTGGCAGAACGGGGCGTCCGGACAGGCGGGCCACGATCTGGCTGTCGGTCTCTTCCTCAAGCCCCGACTGCACCGGCTTCCAATAGGTCGCGGACAGGGCGGCGGTCAGCCCGGCGGCAAAGACGGTCTTGCCGATGCCGGTGTCGGTGCCGGTCACGATCACCACGCTCATGCCGGGACGGTCTCCAGAACCTGCGCCAGATCCCGGATCATGGCCTCAATTGTGTCCGAAGACACATTCAGTGTGATTGAGATGCGCAGCCGCGCCGTCCCGCGCGGCACCGTCGGCGGGCGGATGGCACGGATGTCATAGCCGCGGTCCTGAAGCGCCGCGGCCACCGCCAGCGCGCGCTTGTCGTCGCCCAGAACCACCGGCAGGATCTGCGACTGCAGCCCTGTCAGGCCGCACAGCCGCGCCGCCAGGTCATGGGCGGTCTTCACCCGGCCAAGCGCCCGGTTGCGCAAGGGATTGTCCAGCGCGATTTCCGTCAGCGCCGCCCGCACCAGCGCGGCGTTCAGCGGCGACGGCGCGGTGGCATAGATGAAAGCGCGTGCCTTGTTCACCAGCGTGTCGATCAGCGCGGCATCCCCGCAGATCAGCGCGCCCGACACCCCAAGCGCCTTGCCGCAGGTGTGCAGCGTCAGCAGATTGGGCCGGTCGGCAAAATCATGGCTCAGGCCCCGCCCTGCAGAACCCCAAAGACCCGTGGCATGGGCTTCGTCCACCACCAGCACCGCGTCTTCGCGGTCCGCCAGCGCCATCAGATCGGCCACGGGGGCGAAATCCCCGTCCATGGAATAGACGCTTTCCACGGCGATCCAGACCTGACCCGCGCCGCCATTGGCGCGCCAGGTCCGGATGGCCGCCTCAGCGGCAGTCACATCGTTATGGGGAAAGGGGCAGGTTTCGGCCCGGCCCAGCCGCATCCCGTCATGGGCCGAGGCATGAATCAGCGCGTCATGCAGCACCAGATCGCCCTGCAGCGGCAGCGCGGAAAAGATCGCCATATTGGCCTGAAACCCGCCGCCCATGAACAAGGCCCGTCCGGCGCCGAAAAACGCGGCGGCTTCGGTTTCAAGCCGCTCGTGTTCGTCGGCATTGCCGCGCAGCAGCCGCGATCCGCCCGCGCCCACGGGAACCCCGCGGTCCAGTGCGGCCCGGGCGGCGGCACGCAAAAGCTCCGACCCGGCCAGGCCCAGATAGTCGTTGGACGCAAAGTCGTGCCCCGCGCGCGGATGCAGGGCGCGCCGTCTTCCGCGCGCCTCCAGTGCCTCCAATGCCCGCGCGTGGCGGGGAAATCCGGTCATCGCGATCCGTCGCAGCCCGGCGCCATGGCGGCGATGCCCAGCCGGGCAAACAGCGCGCTGTCGTGATCTTCTTCCGGGTTGTCCGCCGTCAGCAGCGTTTCGCCCACAAAGATCGAATTGGCCCCGGCAAAGAAGCACATGGCCTGCAATTCGTCGGTCATGTCGGTGCGGCCCGCGGACAGGCGCACATGGGATTTCGGCATCAGGATGCGCGCCAGGGCGATGGTGCGCACAAATTCGATCGGGTCGAGCTTTTCCACATCGGCCAGCGGCGTGTTGGCAATGGGGATCAGCATGTTGATCGGCACGCTGTCGGGATGTTCGGCCAGATTGGCCAGCGCCAGCAGCATGTCGATGCGGTCCATCTGCTGTTCGCCCATGCCCACGATGCCGCCCGCGCAGACCTTGATGCCCGCCTCGCGCACCCGGTTCAGGGTCTCGATCCGGTCGGCAAAGGTCCGGGTGGTGATGATGTCGGAATAATACCGTTCGGACGTGTCGATATTGTGGTTGTAATAATCCAGCCCGGCATCCTTCAGGCGCAGCACCTGTGTGTCGTCCAGCATGCCCAGCGTCATGCAGGTTTCCATGCCCATCTCGCGCACGCCTTCGACCATGGCCACCAGCGAGTCCATGTCGCGATCCTTGGGCGACCGCCAGGCCGCGCCCATGCAATAGCGGGTCGCGCCGCCTTCCTTGGCCTTGCGCGCTTCGGCCAGCACCCGTTCAACCTCAAGCAGCTTCGATGCCGAAAGGGTCGCGCCGTTGCGCGCCGACTGGCTGCAATAGGCGCAGTCCTCGGCACAGCCGCCGGTCTTGATGCTCAGAAGCTTCGAACGCTGCACCTGATTGGGATCGAAA
This sequence comes from Paracoccaceae bacterium, assembly GCA_020425105.1. Taxonomy (GTDB): domain Bacteria; phylum Pseudomonadota; class Alphaproteobacteria; order Rhodobacterales; family Rhodobacteraceae; genus Meridianimarinicoccus. Next base: position 1,828 of record JAGQRU010000239.1, on the reverse strand, counting down.
TTCGCCCGATGCACGCTGGCCGCCTGAAACAGCAGATCGTTGAACGGCTGGTTGTACAGACGTTCGGCTTCGTCCCGGGTCCAGTCATGACGCAAAATCGATGAGTCCAGCATATTGAAGCTCCCCTAAACCGCGCGCAAATTATAGGCTTTTGCGAGAAGTGCAACGGTCCAATGCGCCCGCGGCACCGTCATTCGCGCCCGCGCCGGGCCCCGGCGGCCCGGCATGTGTCGCCAAAATCAATTTATTCCGGCCTTATATCAGGGGCTTAAAGGGTATGCGCGACCTCGTACATCACCGGTTCGAAGCTGCGGCACAACTCGTTGATCTTGCGGTTTCTGTCGCGCATTTCCGTTGTTCGCAACATTGCCTGGAAGTCCTCGCGGCGGTTCCACTGGCTGTAATTCGCGATGCGGGTCTGCGCGTCGTTCACATGCAGCGCGGCGGCGATGAACCCCGGCTGTTTCGAGATGAAATGGTCATAGGCGTCGCGCAGCGCGTCCAGAAGATCCTGACAGGTCCCGGGGGTCACTTCAAAAGTGGTCAGAACGGTCTGGTGGCTGGCATGGGGGGTGATCTGCATGAATTTGTCCTCCTCGCCTTGAGCCTAGCGCAGCAGGCCGGGGGCGCGACAGGAAAATCCTGTCCTCGCGTGGTTTTGCGCCATTAATGCGCTGTTAACCATGACGGGTCAGCCTTGCTGTGACGCAAGGGACAAATGGTGTGTGGCGGGGTTGTCTTGCAGGGCTTCTGGCCGGGCTTTGGACCGGCGGTGCGTTGGCCGGCGCCTGGCCGCGCGAGCCGGGGCACGGATTCGTGTCCGCCGGTCTGGAAGTTACCGCCCTGCGCGGCGAATGGAATGACGGCGATGTGGCGCCGCAGCTTGATGGATACCGCACGCTTTATGCCGAATTCGGCCTGACGCCGCGCCTGACCGCCGGGATCGACTCAGGCGGCGACGAAACCGCCCTGACCGGCGATCTCGAACGGCAGGTTCAGCAGCTGACGGCGCGGGCCGGGCTGCCAGATCCCAACCGCAGCGCGCTGCCGCGCATCAGCACCTGGTCCAGCATCGTGTTCCTGCGCTATGCCCTGTCGCCTCTGGATGCCCGCCACCGCGTCGCGGTGCAGATCGGGGCCGGGCAGCGGAAATACACCGCTCTTGGGCGCTATCTGGGCCAGCTGGATGCGCGCCACGAAAACATCCTGCGCCCCGCGCTGGTCTATGGCACCAGCTTCACCGCCTGGGACCGGCCCGGCTGGGTATCGGTGGAAAGCTCGGTGGAGTTTCGCGAAGACACCTCCGGGCAGGCGGTGAAGCTGGACGGCACCGTGGGGCTGCAGGGCAAGGGGCGGCTGAGCTACATGCTCCAGGTCCAAAGCGGGGATTTCCCGCAATCCGACCCGTATGTGAAACTGTTGCCGGGGGCGGTGCTGGCTCTGGGCCATGGCGTGTCGCTGGAAAGCGCCCTGATCTGGGGCCTTCGGGGCGATGACAGCGTCGGCGCGCGGATGGCGCTGTGGTGGGAGTTCTAGGCGCGGTCGATCTCCGGCCACGCCCCGCCGACCGCGCCTTAGTCGCGGCCCAGAACCGTTAGCCCCAGCATCTGCCAGGCCTGCATGCCGCCGCGGTAATAGAAGATCCGGTCGGCCGGATAGCCCGCCGCGATCATCTGCCGGATCGCGGTCGGCGACTGGCCGCACCAGTTGCCGTTGCAGAACAACGCCACGGGCCGCGCGTTTTCGCAGTCCCAGCCGTCGAAATCGATCTCGCAGCCCAGTTCGCCCAGATGATCCACCGCTTCGGTATAGGGGATGTGGATCGCGC
>JAGQRU010000238.1 GCA_020425105.1 Paracoccaceae bacterium | reverse complement strand
GCGCTGTCGCCGTGCGGGTGATATTTCCCCATCACGTCGCCCACGGGCCGGGCGGATTTGCGATAGGGTTTTTCGTGCGTATTGCCGGTTTCGTGCATGGCGTAGAGGATTCGCCGGTGCACAGGTTTTAAGCCATCGCGCAGGTCAGGGATCGCCCGGCTGACGATAACGCTCATCGCGTAATCCAGATAGGACGACTTCATCTCATCGGCGATAGACACCATCGGTCCAGCGTAGCCTTTCGGGCTGCCGGATTTTTCTTCTTCATTTTCGGGTGTTTCTGGCGTGTCGTTCACGTTTGAGGCCCTTGCTGCTCTGGCGCCTTGTGCCTTGTCGGGCCGTTATATCACCAGCGTCGAAGAAGCTGCAATCCACCTGTTACCTTTCTGGCACGCTGCGTCGGACGGCAGCAGTAACGGGCTGTTTTATTTGCTTTTTCACAAAAGGGGCGCAAGCTGAAGGGATGTGCAACGATTCAAGGGTGTCTCTACGATGATGAAAAGCGAAACCGAATTGATGCTGAAGGGCTATGGGCTGACGACGGCCGAAGTCTACTATCGCATGCCCGACTATCAGCATGTGCTGAACACATTTATCTGGCAGGAATACGATCTGGCGCCGGATCATCATCGCTTGTTCGAATTCATCGAGTTCTGGCAGGATGAGATCGAAGGCCCGCTGCATTCGGTCCGCTTTTGCCACCGCAAGCTGATTTCGCCCGGGGAATGGCGCAACGTCGTCGGGGAATATACCGTCAAGGACGGGCTGACCCTGCACTAGTCGCGGCGCAACGCCACGATCCACAGCACCGCGAAGAGACATGAGGCCAGGGCGTTCCAGCTCGCCATGGACAGTCCGAACATCTGCCACGACACCTGATCGCACATGATCAGCGGCGGGGCCGCGTCGAAATTCAGCAGATCCGTGCCGCTCAGCCCGCCGAGCCCGGTGCCGCTTCCGGTGCAGGAGCTTGGCCCCGGCCACCACGACCGCTCGATCCCCGTGTGATAGACGCCGATCGCACCGGTGGCGGCCGCTGCCAGCGCGCCCAGACCATAGACCGCGCGCGGTGCGCCCAGAAGCACCAGCAGCCCAATGCCCACCGCCGCCGCGTGGGGCCAACGCTGCCAGAGGCAGATTTCGCAGGGGGCGTAGCCGCCAAGATACTGAAAACCGAAAGCTCCCAGCAGCAGCGCGGCGGACCCGGCTGCGGCGATCAGGGCAAAGGCGCGGGCAGTGATCAAAGATATCTCACCACGTAAAAGCCGCCGATCAGCAGCACCACGAACAGGGTGAACATCAGGCCAAGCCGCTTTTCGATGAACTCGCGGATCGGCGCGCCGAATTTCCACAGCAGGCCAGCCACGACAAAAAACCGGAGCCCGCGTGCGATCAGCGACGTGATCATGAAGGTGGCGAAGGGCAGCCCGGTCCAGCCGGACATGATGGTGATGACCTTATACGGGAACGGCGTGATCCCGGCGATCAGCACCGGCCAGAAGCCGAAATCGTTGAAGCGATGGTTGAATTCTGCCATCGCGTCGGCCTTGCCCAGACTTTCCAGGATCGGGGCGCCCAGCTGTTCATAGAATTGCGCGCCGATCAGGTATCCCAACGCGCCGCCGGCGACCGAAGACACCGTGGCCACCGTGGCGATCAGCCAGGCACGCCGTGGGGCGGCCAGGATCATCGGGATCATCAGAATATCGGGGGGGATCGGAAAGACGGAACTTTCGATGAAGGCAACGAAAGCCAGGGCCAGCAGGGCGTATCGGGTTTCGGCCAGCCCCATGGTCCAATCATACAAACGCTTAATCATACACGCGACTCCGATTACTGGTTCAGCCTATGGCGGCATGTGGCCGTACGGTCAAGGCAGATGGTCCCCCACTGGCCATTGCACCGCCGCCAGCGCCGGGGTAGGTCGCCGGAAAACGGGATGGCTGGGGCGGATGCTGGCACCACGCGCGGAATATCGGACAGGCCGCGTCATATTGCGAATGGCGCAGGCAGCGGCGCTGCTGGGCGGCCTGGTGCTGCTGGCGATGGCGTCGGTCACGGTCGTGTCCGTGACCGGGCGGGCGCTCGGCTGGGCCGGGCTGCGCCCCGTGCCGGGGGATTTCGAACTGGTCGAAATGGGCTGCGCCATCGCGGTCTTCTTCTTCCTGCCGCTGTGCCAGATGCGCCGCGCCCACGTCACCGTCGACATCCTGTCGCAACGCTTCGGTGCGCGTATGCATGCGGTGCTGGGGTGTCTGGGGGATCTGGTGCTGACGCTGTGCGCGGGGGTCGTTTTGTGGCGGCTCTGGCTGGGATTTGCCGAGAAGTTCCCCTATGGCAGCGACGGGGTCCGCGCGGCGTTCGGCATGGGCGCAAAGCCGTGGTCGGTTGAGACCACGTATCAGTTGCAGGTGCCGGTCTGGATCCCCTTCGGTCTGACCCTGATCGGGGCGGCGCTGTTTTTCGCCGTTGGTCTTTACACAAGCTGGCGCAGCCTGAACTGGGCGCTGGCCGGGCAGGAGCCGGGGGCGCGATGACCGGAATTACACTCGCCCTTGCCGGGTTCGGCGTCATGCTGGCGGCGATCTTCCTGCGCATGCCGATTGCTGTCGCCATGGGGGTGACCGGCTTTTGCGGCACCTGGATCGTGCTGGGAACGCCTAATGCGGCGCTGAGCCAGCTCAAGACCCTGCCTTACGATATTTTCTCAAGCTATTCGCTGTCGATCGTCCCGATGTTTCTGTTCATGGGGCAGATCGCGTCCAAATCGGGGATGAGCGCGGCCCTGTTCCGCGCGGTGGCCGCCTGGATGGGGCATCGCCGCGGCGGAATGGCGGTGGCGGCGGTGGGCGCGTCGGCAGGGTTCGGAGCGGTGTGCGGGTCGTCGCTGGCCACGGCCTCCACGATGGGGCAGGTGGCGCTGCCGGAACTGCGCCGGCGTGGATATTCGGATGCGTTGGCCACTGGCGTGGTGGCCGCGGGCGGGACGCTGGGGATCCTGATCCCGCC
>JAGQRU010000237.1 GCA_020425105.1 Paracoccaceae bacterium | reverse complement strand
GACAAGGACATCACCCTGCAATCCGAAAACGGCATGCTGGGCATGGGCCCCTTCCCGTTTGAGGGGGAAGAGGATCCCGACCTGATCAACGCGGGCAAACAGACCATCACCGAACTGGCGCGCACGTCGTATTTCGACAGCGCGACGTCTTTCGGCATGATTCGGGGCGGCAAGATTGCCGCCGCGATTCTGGGCGCGATGGAAGTGGCCGAAAACGGCGATCTGGCGAACTGGATGATCCCGGGCAAGCTCGTCAAAGGCATGGGCGGAGCGATGGATCTTGTGGCCGGCGTCGGGCGCGTTGTGGTGGTGATGGACCACACCAACAAGCATGGCGAAAGCAAGGTTCTGAAGGCCTGCACCCTGCCGCTGACCGGCAAGTCCGTGGTCAACCGCATCATCACCAATCTGGGCGTGCTGGATGTGGTCGAGGGCGGCCTGAAGATCGTCGAATGCGCCGACGGCGTCACCGAAGACGAACTGCGCGCCGCAACAGAGGCGACGATCGTCAACTGACGGTCAGGCCCGGCGCCGCCCGGGTTCGGATTTACGCGCGTCGCTTGCGGCGCGCGTTTCCATTTCAACCTCCTGCGCCGCCCACAGATGGCGCGACACGCGCTGGTTCAGACGCTCGGCCCAGACCGGATCCGTGGCTTCCGCAAGCCGCGACAACGGCAGATCCAGCCGACCCCACAGGGGCAGCGGCAGCAGCGTGACCTGCCCGCCAAAAACCCGCAGCCGCGATTTCAGCCCTGCCGGACCGTCGACCACCAGCGCATGGCGCGCCGCTGCACAAAGATCGGCGCGCGCCTTGGGGCCTCCCACATAGGTAAAGCCGCGTTTTCCGAACAGCGCGCACAGGACCCGTTCCTGCCGCGCGGGATCGAACGCCGTTTCCGGATCCGCCCCAAGAATTTCCGCCTCAAGATGCAGGTTTCGGGCCAATGCGGCGATCATGCCCATCTGCGCTTGCCCGACCAGCACCACCTGACCGCCCAGCCGGTGCTGCGTGGCGGCCATGGCCAGCATGTCGCGATTGAACATGACCGTCAGATCCATGTCGCCGTCGGTCTGAACCTTGCGCGCCGCACGCAGATCCGCCCGTTCGCCACGGCGGAAACGCCGGAAGAAATGCACGATCGGCCCGTCCACGCAGTGCAGAACAAGGTCTTCCAGCCCCGCCGGCAACAACGCCCCGTCCAGGTCGATCACCAGCGGCGGCGGCCCGTCATGCATCCCGCTTGGCAGTGCTTTCACGGTCTTCACCCCTCAACTTTCCGCGCACCGGCCCCCGCCGGCTGTCGCGTTTCACCCACCATCCCTGATACGCTCGCGGCGTTGTCATTGTCCTACCACGAGGCCCAAACCGTGCTGCCGCAACGCCTGAAATGCTGGCTTGGTAAACGCGGCTGGACCTTGCATCCGCATCAGGTGGACATGCTGCGGCACGCCGCCGAACCTGCCCTTCTGCTGGTCGCGCCCACAGGCGGCGGCAAGACCCTGGCCGGTTTTCTGCCGACCCTGTCGGAGCTGACCGAAGCCCCGGAAGACGGGCTGCACACGCTTTATGTGTCCCCGCTGAAGGCGCTGGCGGCAGATATCAAACGCAATCTGTCCACACCGATCGCCGAAGCGGGGCTGCCGATCCGGGTTGAAGACCGCACGGGCGACACGCCCGCCACCGCCAAGCGGCGCCAGCGCGCGGACCCGCCGCATATCCTTCTGACAACCCCCGAAAGCCTGGCGCTTCTGTTGTCCTATGAAGACGCGCCGCGGATCTTTCGCGGATTGCGGCGGGTGATCGTCGACGAAATTCACGCCCTCGCCGAATCGAAACGCGGCGATCAGTTGATGCTGGCGCTGGCACGGCTGCAGGCGCTCTGCCCCGGCCTGCGCCGGGTTGGCTTGTCCGCCACGGTCGAAGATCCCGCCGCCATCGGCCGTTTCCTGACTGCGCACCCCACCCCCTGCCGGATCGTGACCGCCGATCCCGGACCGGATCCCGACATCGCCATGCTGCCGCTGCCCACGCCACCCCCCTGGGCCGGGGGCGGCGGGCGCCACGCCATTCCCCAGGTGCTGGAGGCAATCCGGGCCCACAAGACCACGCTGATCTTTCACAACACGCGGGCACAGGCAGAGATCTTCTTTCACCATCTGTGGCTCGCCAATGATGACGGGCTGCCCATCGGCATCCATCACGGCTCGCTGGCCCGGGAACAACGCCAACGGGTCGAAGCGGCGATGGTGGACGGAACGCTTCGCGCCATCGTCTGTACCGGATCCCTGGATCTGGGCATCGACTGGGGCGACGTGGATCTGGTGATCCAGATCGGCGCGCCGAAGAACGTCAAACGGCTGGTGCAACGGATCGGGCGGGCCAACCACCGCTATAACGCGCCCTCCAAGGCCCGGCTGGTGCCCGCGAACCGGTTCGAGGTGGTCGAATGTCAGGCCGCACTGGCCGCCGTGCGGGACCATGATCTGGACGGCGACCCGCGCGGACCCGGGCCGCGGGATGTGCTGTGCCAGCATATCCTGATCGTTGCCTGCAGCGGCCCGTTCGATGCCGGTGCGCTGTTTTCGGAAATCACCCGCGCAGGGCCCTATGCGGATCTGACCCGCGCCGCCTTTGACGCCTGCCTGGAATTCTGCGCGACCGGGGGCTACGCCCTGCGCGCCTATGATCGCTGGCAGCGGCTTCAGCAGCGCCCGGACGGGCAGTGGCAATTGCGCGATCCGCGCGCCGCCCGGCAGATCCGGATGAATATCGGCACCATTCAGGACACCGACACCCTGAAAGTGCGGCTGAAGAACAACCGCGGCGGCCGCCCGCTGGGCGAGGTGGAAGAAGCCTTCGCCGCCACGCTGACCCCCGGTGACACCTTCCTGATCGGCGGGCAGACAGTGCGATACGAAGGGCTGCGCGAAATGGTGGTGGAGGTCACACGCCGCGAGGGCCGCAAGCCCAAGATCGCCACCTTCATGGGCACCAAATTCGCCACCTCGACACAGCTTTCGGCCCGTATCCTGCGGATGTTCGACAGCGGCGACTGGTCCGCCCTGCCCGATCACACCGCCGACTGGCTCCGGCTGCAGCAGGAGCTTTCGACGCTGCCCCGCGCCGATCGCCTGCTGATCGAAAGCTTTCCCCATGACGGGCGCGCCCATACCTGCATCTATGGCTTCGCCGGGCGCAACGCCATGCAGACGCTGGGCCTGCTGATCACCGCCCGGATGGAGGCGATGGGGCTGGCGCCGATGGGGTTCGTCGCCTCGGATTACGCGGTGCTGATCTGGGGGCTCGATCCGCTGACCGATCCGGGCCCGCTGTTCGACGGTACCGATCTGCGCGCCAGTTTCGAAACCTGGCTGGCGGGGAACGCGGTGATGAAGCGGACGTTCAAGGCCAGCGCCGTCATCGCCGGGCTCATCGACCGGCAGAGCCCGGGCCAGCGCAAGAACGGGCGACAGGCCACGTTTTCGTCCGACATCCTCTATGACACCCTGCGCAAATACGATCCCGACCATCTTTTGCTGCAGATCACCCGCGAAGAAGCGCGGCGCGGGCTGGTCGATTTCGGCCGGATCGAGGAGATGATCGCCCGCACCAAGGGCCGCTTCGACCATCGCACCCTGCCGCGGCTAACCCCGCTGGCCGCGCCATTGCTGCTGGAAGTCGGCAAGGTCCCGGTTCAGGGGGCGGCGCAGGAGCGGTTGCTGGCGGAAGAAGCAGCCCGCCTGCTATCTTCGGCCGGAATGGCGCCGTAAGCGGTGGAATCCTCTTGCGCCGGACGCCGGTTTGGGCTGTGAACGAAGCATGAACGACTTTGTCTTTCCCTTTCATGGTGCCCGGCTGGCCGCCCGCGGCTCGGGCGCGCTGTGGTGGGCCGAGGCCGGGCTGCTGGTGGTTTCCGACCTGCATCTGGGCAAATCGGCCCGCATGGCGCGGCGCGCCGGTGCGTTGCTGCCACCCTATGACAGCCGCGATACGCTGGCCCGGCTGGAAGCCGAACTGGACGCCACCGGCGCGCGGCGGGTGCTGTGCCTGGGCGACAGTTTCGACGATCTGAAGGCGGCGCGGGGGCTGGAGGCGGATATGAGGGACTGGCTGCTGCGTCTTAGCGCCGGGCGGGACTGGATCTGGATCGAAGGCAATCACGATCCCGGGCCGGTGGACCTGCCCGGAACACATCTGGCCGCGCTGCAGGAAGGGGCGCTGAGCTTTCGTCACATCGCCACCGCGGTGCGTGGCGAAATTTCGGGCCATTATCACCCCAAGCTGCGGCTGCCGCTGCGGGGAAGCACTCTGTCGCGCCCCTGCTTTCTGGTCGATGCCGACCGGATCATTCTGCCCGCCTTCGGCACCTATACGGGCGGGCTGTGTACCACCGATCCCGCGCTTGACGGGTTGATGCTGGCAGAGGCTTTGGCCATCGTGACCGGACACAGCGCGCAGGCGGTCCCGATGCCCCGGGGCCGGTCCACGCCCAGACAAAGGCATCATGCATGACTTCGACGCTCTCCGATCTTCAGGCCGCCGCGATCCGCGACAGCTTCGCCCGGCAGGGTCTGATGACCACCCTTCGGGCCGAGCTGACCGAACTGGCCCACGGGCATTGTGTGATTGCCGCGCCGATCCTGCCGCTGGCGCAGCAGCAGAACGGGTTCGGTCATGCGGGGCTGAGCTTTTCGGTCGGCGACAGCGCGGCTGGCTATGCCGCCATGTCGGTCATGCCTGACGGGTACGAAGTCCTGTCCATCGAGGTAAAGATCAACCTGCTGGCATCGGCAAAGGGCGACCGGCTGATCGCGACCGGGCGCGTGGCACGCGCGGGGCGGCGGATTGTGGTGGTTCAGGCCGACATCTGCGCCGAAAGCGACGGCGAGACCAAGCTGATCGCGATCCTTCAGGGCACGATGATGCCCGTGCCCCCGGCCTGAGCAGACCCGCGCGGGGCTTAGCCCATGCGCTCGGACTTGTACCCGCCGGGGCTGGCCGGAAAGACCACCGTCTTCGATCCGTTGATGAAGACACGGTTATGGATATGGGCATGCACCGCCCGGGCCAGCACCGCGCTTTCCACATCCCGGCCCAGCGAGACATAATCCTCGGGGCTTTGGGCATGGGTCACGCGAACGATGTCCTGTTCGATGATCGGGCCTTCGTCCAGGTCCGAGGTCACGTAATGCGATGTCGCCCCGATCAGCTTCACCCCCCGGGCATAGGCCTGTTTATAGGGATTGGCGCCCTTGAACGAGGGCAGGAAAGAATGATGGATGTTGATGATCCGTCCTGACATGGTGCGGCACATCTCGTCGGACAGGACCTGCATATAGCGGGCCAGCACCACCAGTTCGGCGCCGGTTTCCTCGATGATTTCCATCTGCCGGGCCTCGGCCTCGGCCTTGTTGTCCTTGGTGACCTTGATGCAGTGGAAGGGAATGTCGTGGTTCACCACCACCTTCTGATAATCCATATGGTTGGAAATCACGGCCACGATATCGACCGGCAGCGCGCCGATGCGCCAGCGGTACAGCAGATCGTTCAGGCAGTGCCCGAAGCGCGACACCATGATCACGACCTTACGCCGCGCCTTGCTGTCGTGAAACGCGTAATCCATCTCGAACGCGGCGCCGGTCGGCTGGAACCCCTGGCTCAGCGCGGCCAGGGTCGCCCCGGTTTCGGAATCGAAACTGACACGCATGAAGAAATGCCCGGTTTCCGCGTCGTCGAACTGGGCGCTGTCGGTGATATTACAGCCGGTTTCGGCCAGAAAGGCCGATATCGCGGCCACGATGCCCCGGGTGGAGCGGCATTTCACGGTCAGGGCATATTGGGTCACGGGCGCGGGTCCATCGTCAGAAATCAGGGATCAGGGGGTCAGCCCGTCGGGTTCGGGAAGGGCCGCCTGACGGCAGGCGGCGGTCAGCGTGTTGGCCAGCAGG
>JAGQRU010000236.1 GCA_020425105.1 Paracoccaceae bacterium | reverse complement strand
TTGTTCACTGTGGCGATGGTGATGGTTTCACCCTGTGCCGCCGCTGCGATCGCGCACGCCGCACAGGCGCCCATAAGGGCGGTCTTGAGTTTCGTCATGGTTCCTCCCGTTTGTTGCACGACGCGATCCCCTTGATGGGCAAATGCTCATGCAGCAATTATATGCTCACACATATCGGCAAAAAGTCAAGACGCTAACATGCACGCCATGGCGGAATATTCAGGCGGAGGGGCTGTCCAATACCGTGCGCGCGGTCTTCTCGTCCGTCACCAAGCCGTTGAAAAGGCGCCCCGACAGGGCGCCGCGCAGCGCCGTGACCTTGCTGGGTCCGGCGGCGAAACAGGTGCGGTTCTGTTCGGTGTCAGGTTCCACCCGCACCCCGCCGACGCGGTCGTTGGCGTCGTGATCCATATACCGGCCCTGCGAATCGAACACCCAGCCGGCGATCTCACCGGCGGCGCCCTTGGCGCGAAGCGCGGCAAGTTCCCCGGCGGTCAGAAACCCGTCCAGCATCAGCGGGGCGCTTTCGCTCACCTGACCCAGGCCGACGAAAACCTCGTCGGCCTGGCGGGCAAGCTCCGCCACCCGCTGCACCGGCGCCAGTCCGTAAAAGGCGTTGCGTTCTTCGGCACTGTCGCACAGCACCGGCACCGGCATCGGGTAATGGTGGCAGCGGACCCGGTTGGAAATGCGCATGATCACATCATAGGACGTGCCCGCTCCGTCGGCGCCGATGGTGCCGTTCAGCGACACGATCTTGTGCTGGTCGCAGTCCATCGCGACCATTTCCTCCACCGCCGCGCGCATGGTGCGCCCGGTGCCGAGCGCGATGGTCAGCGGGTCCTCGCGGCGCAGCACCCGTTCGATTTCGGCGGCGGCCAGCGGCGCGATGGTGGCGGTCTGGTCCATGCCGTCGGGCAGGCTGGGCGCGATCCGGCAGCGGCTGAGCCCGAAGCGGCGGATCATTGCCGATTCAAGTTCCAGGCAGGCCGATAGGGGGTGTTGCAGACGCACGCGCACCAGCCCGTCATTCACCGCGCGCGACACCAGCCGTTGCGCGCGCTGGCGCGACAGGCCCATTTCGCGGGCGATTTCGTCCTGCGTCATGCCGGCCACATAGTAAAGCCACCCGGCGCGGGCTGCTTCATCTTCCACCTGGACCGGCTGTTCCGGTATCGATGTCATTCAGGGTTCCGTCCGTTTTCGCGCCGCAATTGCGGCCAATCATCGAAGAACCGGGTGAAATCTGCAAACGAATGATGCGGGAGGGCCGGTCCGTCGTCGATCGGGCCCGGGCCTGACAGGTGGCTGCCGCCGGTAAAACGGCTGACGGTCATGCCCGCGGCGAGGGCGGCCTGCATGCCGTTCTGGCTGTCTTCGATCACCAGACAGCGGTTCGGCGCGGCGCCCATTTCTGCGGCTGCAAACAGGAACAGATCGGGCGCCGGTTTGCCATGCGCGACCTGCGAGGCGGTGAAGATGCGCCCCGCGCAGCGGTCCCACAGGCCCACCAGCCCCAGCGAATGGCGCACCCGTTCCGGGCTGGAACTGGTCGCGACGCAGAAGGGGCAGGCCAGCGCGGCCATGACCGCATCGACCCCGGGCATCGCGCGCAATTCGGTATCGAAGGCGCGCAGCAGGCGGGCGCGATAGTCGCTTTCGAAACGCTCGGGCAGGACCAGCGCGAACTGGTCGCGGATCTGCCGCATGACCATGGGATAGCTGCGGCCCAGAAAATGCTGCTTCACATAGTCGATGGTGATGTCGACCCCATAGCCGCGCAGTTCGGCGATCAGCATCCGGGCGCTGATGATCTCGCTGTCGATCAGCACGCCATCGCAATCGAAGATAACCAGATCCATGCGCGGTATCCGCCCCTGCTGCCAGATCCCCTTTGTACCGGCGCGGGCGCGCTTTTCCAGTTCTCTTCGGCGCCGCAGCCGCGCCGGGGGCAGAGCAGGGGCCGGGACGGGGCCGAGGGCCGCAGGGAGCGCCGGTCAGTCGATGCTGGACAGCATCTCGGACAGGGCAGGGTCGCCGGGATTGGCGTTGAGAGCGGCGCGCAGCAGATCGCGCACCGCCTCGCGGTCGCCCTGGGCCGCCGCGATGCGGGCGCGCATCGTCCAGGCGGGCACCAGTTGCGGGTCCAGATGCACCGCTTCGGCGAAGGCGGCCTCGGCTGCCGACAAGTTGCGCAGGGTCAGCGCGATACCGCCCAGAACCAGTTGAACCTCGGGGAAGTCGGCATTGGTTTGCAGGCTGCGCCGCCAGTCGCCCATCGCCCCTTGCAGCGCCGTTTGCGACCGGCCGGGCAGCCGGGCGATGGGCGCATCCAGCAAGGCGCGCGCCGTGGCGATGCGCACCGACCGGCTGGGATCTTCCAGCAGCGGCAGCAGGCGCAGCACCCGGTCCTGATCCGGCGCGCCGCGCTGCACCGCGACCGCGTTGGCGCGGATCAGCGGCAGCGGATCGGCCAGAAGCCCGGCGGCCCGTGCCGCCAGATCCGGGTCGGCGGCGGGGGCCAGAAGCTCCAGCGCCGTCGCGCGGACGATGCCCGGCATCTGCGGTTCCCGCGCCAGGTCCAGCAGCGCCCGGCGCTGCACGACGGGATCGAACCGGCCCGCGGCCAGCGTCTGCCCCCAATGGGACCCGCGATGGCGGCTGGCGGGAAACCGGGCCGCAAGCTCCGCCGCGGCCCAGCGGGCGGTCTTGTCTGCGTGACAATCGGTGCAGGCGTTCGGTGTGCCCAGGCTTTGCGACAGATCCGGGCGCGGTACGCGAAAGCTGTGATCGCGCCGCCCGTCGGTGCCCATATAGACCCGTTCGATCATGTGGCAGCTTTTGCAGGCGGCCCCGGGGCTTCCGTCGGGGTGGAAGTGATGCGCCGGGCTGTCATAGTCGGCCAGCGGGAGGCTGGGAAAGCGCGGGTTCCCGGCAGGATTGTGGCATTGGACGCACAAGGCGTTGCCATCGGCGCGCAGACTGGCCGCGTGTGCGTCGTGGCAGTCGCTGCAGACAACGCCCTTGGCGTACATCTTCGATTGCAGGAACGATCCATAGACATAGACCTCGTCCTGAATCTGGCCGTCGGGATGGTAAAGTCCCGGGCGCAGCAGGGCCAGCCGATAGGCGTCGTCGAAAGCCGTACCGGGCAGTGGGTTGCCGTTGCCATAGGCCTCGCGCCGAGAATGGCAGCCCGCGCATTGCTGGATCAGGGTGTCGCCGCCCTGCGCCAGATCGACCGTCAGTCCCGATGCGGTCAGGCCGGACGGCACCGCCCGGCCCGCGGCCCAGCCCAGATGCGCCGCCCCCGGTCCGTGACAGGCTTCACACCCGACGCCGATTTCGGCTTGGGTAGAGGCATAGAAGCGCGTCGCCGGGTCGTAGTTCTTTTCGTACCCGGTGGCGTGGCATTCGGCACAGCGTGCGTTCCAGGTCTTGTAGGCACCGGTCCAGTGCAGCCCGTCATCGGGGGTCAGGGCCTGATCGGGATAGAGCGCATACCAGCGGCTGTTTTCGGTGTCCCAGACCGTGTCGAAGGACTGCTGCCGTCCAGGCGCGGTTTCCAGCAGGTATTGCTGCAGCGGAGCGATGCCCACCACCGAGTGCACGGGCCAGCTGTTGCTGCGGCCATCCGGTTCGGTGACGGTGATGCGCGGGCCGGTGCCATCGCGGGTGAACTCGGTCACCACGCCATGTTCTTCGAACCGCGCATCGTCGAAATCGCCCAGCAGCCGGTCAGATTCCGGGGCGGTCCATGCGGCGGCGTGGTGTGATCCGGCCCAGGCGTCGGTTTCGGACCGGTGACAATCGGCGCAGGCAGCGGATCCGACATAATCGGGCGGGCTGTCCGCCGCCCCGCAAGGGACGGCCGCGAGCGTGGCCAGAAGCAGAGCAGCGATCAGGCGCATGGCTGTATCAGGGAACCCGGTCAGCGGCGGCAAAAGACGGCTCCGCCGCGCGGTCATTCGCCGGTCCAGACCCGGTCCCAATCGGCTTTCATATCGACGATCACCCAGCCGCGATCGGGTCCTTCATCCAGCCCGCGGGCCAGACTTCCCACCGCGCTGTCGCGGTCATAGGCAAAGGCGCGATCTGCATCGGTGTGGTGGATCAGGACCCCAAGCCGCGCGCCGGCGCTTGCCGTGGTCCATTCCAGCATCTGGAAATCGCCATCGGAATTACCGACCGCCAGTATGGGGCGCTTGCCAATCCCCCGGTCGATCCCGACCGGTTTGCCTTCCTTGTCGTCGATAAAGGCGATGCCGGGTTTCTTGACCAGAGTCGGCACGCCGTCGACCAGTTCATAGGCGCTTTCGCCCACCGATCCGATCACCTGTTCGGGGGGAATGCCATAGGCGTCCTGCGAAAACGCGCGGATGAAATGCACCCCGCCGCCGGACACGATATAGGTCGCGAAGCCTTCGTCGCGCAGGTATCCCAGCAATTCGATCATCGGCGCATAGGTCATCTGGGCATAGCGCAGCCCGGTGCCCGGATGGGTGGCCGTCGCCAGCCAGTCGGCGGCATCGGCGATGAAGGCGTCCACGGACATGCCCGAATGGGTGGCGCCGATGACTTCCAGCAGCCCGTGTTCGCCGGTCGCGGCCAAGGCCTGCATGTCGCCTGCCGCGGCGGCTTTCAGCGCGTCGGTGGTCAGGATCGACGGATCGTCAGCGGCCATCTTCTGCAGCCGGTCGAGCGCGTAGAGAAGCTGAAAATAGACCGGCTTTTCGGCCCAGAGCGTCCCGTCATTGTCAAAGACCGCGATCCGGTCCGCCGGGGCCACATGGTCGGGCGATGCGGGGTCGGTCACGGCGTCCACAAATGCCACGATCCGGGCCTTGGTGTCGGTGTCGCGCCAGGAGGGCATCGGGTCGGCCAAGGCGGGCCAGGCGATTGTGGTGGCAACGAGGGCAAGCAGGCAGTGGCGCATGAAAAGACCTTAGTCTGAAAGGGTTCGAAGGGACCCCGGCGCGGCAACGTTGCGCGCCGGGGCGGGTCGTTTAATGGGCGCCGGTCGGGTTGGACAGCTTGGACATGACCTTTTCCAGGCTGAAGCTCGCCGCTTTCTGGCGCGGCGGATACTCTTGGAAGGTCGTCAGGAACTGGGCCACATAGGCTTGGGCGGGCACCAGCATGTAGGCGCGGTCGATCATCCAGTCGTAATAGGTGTTCGACGTCCGGTAGCTGCGCTCATAAGGATCGCGGCGCAGGTTGAAGATCAGCGGCACGCGCAGTTCGGTGAACGGCTCCATCCAGGCGCGGAGCGTGGTGTAGGCCTTCTGTTCCAGGAAGATGATCTTCCAGTCGTTGAAGCGCAGCGCCGACAGATCCCCGTCATCGGTGAAATAGAAGATCTCCTTGCGGGGGCTTTCATCGGTCTCGCCGGTCAGCATCGGCAGGATGTTGTAGCCGTCCAGATGCACC
>JAGQRU010000235.1 GCA_020425105.1 Paracoccaceae bacterium | reverse complement strand
TCGAAACAGGCATGGCATTCGATGGCGATGTGCAGCCGCCCGCTGCGCCCCTCTTCATCTCCGCGCAGTTCTTCTTCCACCGCTTCGATTTCCGGCAGCACCCGTTCGGCCAGCCGCAGCAGCTTCTGCCCCGATGGCGACAGCCGCATGGGTTTCGCCCGCCGCAGAAACAGCTCGACCCCCGCCAGCGTCTCCAGCCCCTTGATCTGGTGCGACAATGCCGATTGCGTCAGGTTCAGCTGCGCCGCCGCCCGCGCCAGCCCGCCGGCTTCGTGAATGGCCCGCACCGCGCGCAGATGCTTCAATTCAAGATACATCCACCGAATCCTTCATAACCTTGTTGAAGATTATGAATTTGTTTCAAAGCCGAATCCATGGCATATCCGCTGCAACTCAAGAGGATCCGTCATGACCAGCCCGCGTATTTCGTTCGAATTCTTCCCCCCGAAAACCCTGGATGCCTCGTTCCGCCTGTGGGAAACGGTGCAGACGCTGGCCCCGCTGGCGCCGGGCTTTGTGTCGGTCACCTATGGCGCCGGCGGCACCACGCGCAAACTGACCCATGAAGCGGTGGAAACCATCCACAAGCATTACGGTCTGAACGTCGCCGCCCACCTGACCTGCGTGGATGCCACGCGCGAAGAAACACTGGAAATCGCCGAAAGCTATGCCGCCGTCGGCGTGACCGAAATCGTCGCCCTGCGCGGCGACCCGCCCCAGGGGCAGACGCATTTCACCCCGCATCCCGAAGGGTTCGCCAATTCCTGCGAACTGATCTCGGCGCTGGCCGATACCGGCAAGTTCAAGCTGCGTGTGGGCGCCTATCCCGATCCGCATCCCGAAGCCGCGGACGCACAGGCGGATGTGGACTGGCTGAAGCGCAAGATCGACGCGGGCGCCCATTCCGCCATCACCCAGTTCTTTTTCGAAGCCGAAACCTTCCTGCGCTTCCGCGACCGCTGCGCCGCCGCCGGGATCCACGCGCCGATCATCCCCGGCATCCTGCCGATCGAAAACTGGACCGGGGTGAAGAAATTCGCCGCCCGCTGCGGCACCTCGATCCCCGCGGATCTGGACGCCGCCTTCACCGCCGCCAAGCGCGACGGGCGCGAGGAACTGCTGGCCACCGCCCATTGCACCGAGCTTTGCACCGACCTGCTGGCCGAAGGGGTGGAGGATCTGCATTTCTACACCCTGAACAAGCCGCACCTGACCCGCGACATCTGCCATGCCTTGGGCGTGATGCCCGCCAGCACGCTGGAAAACGTGGCCTGAACGCCGCGCAAGGCCCGGAAATGCCGAAGCCCCGCCCGACCGGCGGGGCTTTTTGCTGCCCGCCCTAGCGGTCGGGCGGCGTCCAGTCCGACGGCGGCACCTCGCGCCGCCGCAGGCGCAGCGCCAGACCGGCGGCGACGCCCACGCCGATGGCCACGGTCAGATCGGCCAGCACCGTCAGCACCAGCGTCAGCAGAAGCAGCACCTGGTCGGACCGCCGCGCCGTCAGATGCGCGCGCCACTTGTGCGGCTCGCTCATATTCCACGCGGTCAGGATCAACAGCCCGGCCAGCGCCGGCATCGCCAGATACCCCGCCAGCGGCGCGGCCCCCAGCATCAGCGCCAGAATGGTCAGCGCATGGACCAGCCCCGCCACCGGGGTCCGCCCGCCTGCCCGCACATTGGTGGCCGTCCGGGCAATCGCCCCGGTCGCGGGCAGGCCGCCGAACAGGGCCGATCCGATATTGGCCGCGCCCTGGGCCAGCACCTCGGCATTGGACCGGTGATGGCCCGCGATCATCCGGTCGGCGACCATGGCGGACAGGAGCGATTCCACCCCCGCCAGAAAGGCGATGACAAAGGCGGTCGGCAGCAATTCATGCACCCTTTCCCACGTCATCTCGGGCAGCGCGGGCATGGGCAGGGTGTTGGGCAGCGCCCCGAACCGCGTCTGGATCGTGTCCACCGGCAGCCCGGCCAGCGCCACGACGGCGGACGCCACCCCCACCGCCAGGATCAGCCCGGGAAAGCGCGGCGCGATGCGGCGCAGCCCCACGATCATCGCAATCGTGGCCAGCCCCACGGCCAGCGACGCCCCGTTGAGCGTGCCGCGCGCCGCCCACATGGCGGCGATCTTGTCGATGAACTCCGCCGGGACCTCGGCCATGCTCAGGCCCAGCAGGTCCTTCAACTGGCTGGTGGCGATGATGATCGCGATCCCGATGGTGAACCCGTCGATCACCGGCTCGGGCACATAGGCCACCAGATTGCCCGCCTTCAGAAGCCCTGCGATCAGCAGGATCCCCCCCGCCATCAGCGTCGCCAGCACCAGCCCGTCATAGCCATAGGTGGCGATCACCCCATAGACCACAACGATGAACGCGCCCGTCGGCCCGCCGATCTGCACCCGGCTGCCGCCCAG
>JAGQRU010000234.1 GCA_020425105.1 Paracoccaceae bacterium | reverse complement strand
GTCCACATGCGCCTCATCCGCCCAGACCCGTTCGGCGACGCGCTGCAGCGGCATCGGCAGGGGCGCGCCCGCATAGGCGCGCAGCTTGCGAATCCGGGCGATGTTTTCCGGCCCCGAGGCGACGAAACCCGACCGCAGCCCCGGCAGGTTCGACCGCTTGGACAGGGAATGAAACGCCACCACCCGTTCGGGATCCGCGCCGGCCGCGGCGGCGACCTCCAACGCGCCGGGCGGCGGGGCGGTGCGATAGATCTCGGCATAGCATTCATCGGCGAAGACGCGGAAATCGTGCTTTTCGGCCAGATCCAGAAGATCCCGCCAATAGCCGCTGCCGGCCACCGCGCCCTGCGGGTTCGACGGTGAACAGAGATAGGCGATGGCGGCGCGGTCCAGGACATCCCCAGGCAGCGCGCCGTAATCCGGCAGAAACCCGGTCTCTGCCGTGGCCGGGACCAGAACCGGTTCGGCGCCCACCGACAGGGCGGCCACCGCATAGACCTGATAGAACGGGTTGGGGATCAGCACGACGGGCCGCTGCCCGTTCTTGGTTTCCGGGCACAGCGCCATGGCAGCGTTATAGAGCCCCTCGCGGGTGCCGTTCAGCGCCATCGCCTGGGTTTCGGGATCCAGATCCACCCCATAGCGGCGCCCGACCCAGCCGGTGATCGCCTGCAGCAATTCGGGGCTGCCCTCGTTGACCGGATAGCGGCCGAACTCTCCGGCATGGGCGGCGATGATCGCGGTCACCCAGTCGGGAAAGGCATGCCGGGGTTCGCCGATGGACATATGAAGCGGTTCCCCCCCGGGCGGGTGGGAATCCAAAAGCGCGCGCAAACGCGGAAACGCGTATGGCGGCAGATCGGAAAACCGGTCTGGATACTGCATGTTGCCTCGGTTCAGCACGGGATCATGGCGCCCCGTTTCGCGTCCAGACTACCTTGAAGGCGCGCGCGGGTCCAGTCACTCGCCCCGCATAAGCGCCGGAAACCATACGCATTGTCGCAGGTGCACAATCGTCAGCCGCACAGATGGACAAATCCGGCTCAGGGCGCATATTCGCACCATGACCCAGACCCAGGACGCGATCATCATCGGCGGCAGCCTTGCGGGCGCCTCTTTAGCCCTGGCCATGGCACGTGCCGGACTGCGGGTGACCGTGATCGACGCGCTGCCGCGCGCGACCCAGATGGCGGCGGAATTCGACGGGCGCAGCTATGCGCTGGCCCTGGCGAGCGTGCGGATGCTGGGCGCGCTCGGGCTCTGGGGCGCGCTGAAGGCAGACGCCCAGCCGATGCTGCATATCCGCGTGACCGACGGGCGCGCCGGCGAAGGCCCGGCGCCGATGTCGCTGCATTTCGACCATGGCGAGCTGGAAGAAGGCCCGATGGGCCACATGGTCGAAGACCGCTTTCTGCGCCCGGCGCTTCTGCGGGCGCTGGACGGCACGCCCGGGATCACCCATCTGGACGGCACCCGGGTGACGGCGCAGGACACCGGCGGCGCGCAGGCCACCGTCACCCTGGACGACGGGACCCGTCTGCAGGCGCAGATCCTGATTGGCGCCGACGGGCGCACCGGCCCCGTGGCCAGCCGTGCCGGGATCGCCCGGCACGTGACCGATTATCGCCAGACCGCGCTGGTCTGCGCCATTGCCCACGAAAAGCCGCATCACGGTACCGCGCACCAGTTCTTCATGCCGCCGGGACCGCTGGCCATTCTACCGCTGCAAGGGAACCGGTCGTCCATCGTCTGGTCGGAACGCAGCGAGGACGCGGCAGCGATTCAGGCCCTTGGCGACGCCGATTACCTGACCGTGCTGCGCCCCCGCTTCGGCGATTTTCTGGGGGCGATCACGCTGGAAGGCGCGCGCTTCACCTATCCGCTGAACCTGACTCTGGCAGACCGGCTCACCGCGCGGCGGCTGGCGCTGGTGGGGGACAGCGCCCACGGGATGCACCCCATCGCCGGGCAGGGGCTGAATGCGGGGCTGCGCGATGTCGCGGCACTGGCCGAGGTTCTGGTGCAGGCCCATCGCCGGGGCGAAGATATCGGCCGTGCCGATGTTCTGGACCGCTATGCCCGCTGGCGCCGCTTCGACACGGCGACGCTGGCGCTGGCCACGGACACCTTCAATCGCCTGTTTTCAAACGACAACCCGTTGCTTCGACTGGGGCGCGATCTGGGGCTTGGGCTGGTCGGCGCGACCCCGCTCCTGCGCCGCGCCTTCATGCGCGAAGCCGCCGGTCTGACCGGCGATCTGCCGCTTCTGCTGCGCGGCCAGCCGATCTGAGCCGCGCGACGGGCTCAGTCCAGCGCCCGCGCTTCGTCGATCAGCATGACCGGAATTCCGTCGCGGATCGGATAGGCCAGATGCGCCGCCCGCGACACCAGTTCCTGACGTTCGGCGTCATAGCGCAGCGGGCCGCTGGTCTGCGGACAGACCAGGCATTCCAGCATGCGGCGGTCGAAAGCCAGCTGGGTCATTGCAGGATCTCATCCCCGTTGCCGCTCAGCAGCGCGAATTCGATCAGGGTGATCAGCGTCTCGCGCCGCGTGATCAGGGACGGCGCTTCCAGCAGCGCCTGCTTGTCCTCGGGATCGAAGGGGCACAGCATGGACAGCGAATTGATCAGCAACTCCTCGTCGGCCTCTTTCAGACTGTCCCAGTCGGTGGACAGGTGGTGGGCCTCGAAATACCGGCCCAGCAAATGCAGCAGGCGCGTTCGGTCGAAGCCCGGATCCTGCTCCACCGCGCCCAGATCCCGGTCGAACCCGGCCCAGGACACATCCGCCTTGATATAGGGGGTGAAGCCCGACACTTCGCGCGTGACCCGATACCGCGAGATGCCGGTCAGCGTGATCATGTAACGCCCGTCATCTGTTTCCGAAAACCCGGTCACCCGCCCGGCGCAGCCGATGGCGTGCAGACGGGTCGCCCCCTGCCCCGCCATCTCGCGCGGCTGGATCATGCCGATCATCCGGTGCTGGGTCCGCAGCGCGTCTTCCAGCATCGCCAGATAGCGCGGTTCGAAGATGTGCAGCGGCAGCCGTGCCCGCGGCAGCAAGAGCGCCCCGGGCAAGGGAAAGACAGGGATCGTTCCCGGCAGATCGGCGGCGGACATCATGTCCATGATCCTAGCCCGGCTTTCAGCTTAGGCAAATATCAGAGAAGACAGTTTGCGCCGCCCGGCCAGAACAATGGGATCGGTGGGTTTCAGGGCATCGAAAATGGTGAAAAGCTGCGTTTTTGCTGCTCCGTCGTTCCATTCCCGGTCGCGCCGGAACAGGTCCAGCAATTCGGCCACAGCACCTTCGACATCGCCCGAGGCGTGCAGCGCCGTGGCAAGATCGAACCGCGCCTGATGGTCCGCCGGATCGGCATCGACCCGGGCGCGCAGGTCCGCGACGGGGCCCGCATGCTCCGCCTGACGCGCCAGATCGAGCTGCGCGCGGGCGGCTTCAAGCTCGGGCGCCCCGGCAATGTCCTCTGGCGCCGAATTCAGCAGCGCTTCGGCCTGATCCAGTTCGCCCAGCGCCAGCTGCGCCCGGGCCAGACCGCCCATGGCCGCGGCATTGGCCGGATCTTCGCCCAGAATGGCGGCAAAGGTCTGCGCCGCATCGACCGCGGCGCCTTCGGCCAGCATGTCTTCGGCCGCCGCCACCGCTTCGGCCAGCCCGTCATCGGGCGCCCCGCCCCCATGCGCGGCAACGCGGGCGACGAAATCCTTGATCTCGGACGCCGGGACCGCGCCCTGAAACCCGTCCACCGGCTGGCCCTGCCAGAAGGCATAGACCGTGGGGATGGACTGGATCCGCAACTGGCTCGCGATCATCTGGTTCTGATCGACATCAACCTTGACCATACGCACCGCGCCATTGGCCGCCGTCACCGCCGCTTCCAGCGCCGGGCCCAGCGTCTTGCACGGGCCGCACCACGGCGCCCAAAAATCGACGATGACCGGAACCTCCTGACTGGCCTCGATCACATCGGCCATGAAAGTGGCCTCAGAGCTGTCCTTGATCAGGTCATTGTCAGCCGGTGCGGCCTTGCTGGCGCCAAGCTCAATCATCGTTTTTCCCCGTTTCCGTCCGAATTCCGTCTATATGGGCTTGCCCGCCGCAAGTCCAAGGGCAATGCGCGCCCGCGATCACAGATCGAAGCTTGCCAGCACCGGCGCGTGGTCGCTGGGCTGATCCCAGCCGCGGGCCGGGCGCAGGATCCGCGACCCGCCCGCGCCGGAGGCCAGATCGGGCGAGGCCCAGACATGATCCAGCCGCCGCCCCTTGTCCGCCGCGTCCCAATCCTTGGCCCGGTAGGACCACCAGGAATAGAGCTTGCCGTCGGGAATATCGGCGCGGGTTACATCGACCCAGTTGCCCGCCGCCTGCACCTCGGCCAGATGGTCGACCTCCACCGGGGTGTGGCTGACGACTTTCAGAAGCTGCTTGTGGGACCACACGTCGTCTTCGCGCGGGGCGATGTTCAGATCGCCCACAAGGATCGACCGGCGCGGCGGTTCGGCGGCGAACCAGTCGCGCATTTCGGTCAGGAAATCCAGCTTGTGACCGAACTTGTCGTTGACCGTGCGGTCCGCCACATCGCCCCCGGCGGGCACATAGAAATTGTGGATCACCGTGCCGTCGGCCAGCCGGGCCGCCACGTGGCGCGCATCGCCCTTGCCGGCGAAATCGCGATGGCCCGCATCTTCGATGGGCTGGCGCGACAGGATCGCCACCCCGTTATACCCCTTCTGCCCCCGCGCCACCAAATGGCCATAGCCGAGCGCCGCAAAAGCCGCCGCCGGGAACTTTTCGACCGGCGATTTGCATTCCTGCAGGCACAGGATGTCCGGCGCCTCTTCCGTCAGCAGACGTTCCACCAGACCGGCGCGCAGCCGGACCGAGTTGATGTTCCAGGTGGCAACGGTCAGCGTCATGGGCGGGCTCTTTCCTGATTTGGCGGCGCCACAGCCATAGCGCCCCGCCCGCAGACGCGAAACCCCCGCCGGACGCAATCCACCTGTTGCAGCCGCGCACCATCGCCCGCGCCACCGAACGCGACCGGGCGGCGCGAGGCTCCAGCAGACTGGAACCGCCCTGCCGGATCGGATAGGGGGGCGCATCAGAGGAACGCACCCCGTGACACGACTGAAGAAATTCTGGCGCCGCATCGAGGTCCGCCTGCAACGAAGCCGCCGGGTCCAGGGCGCGCTTCAGGCTGTGTTCAGCGCCTATGTGAATTTTGTCTTCCGCACCACACGCTGGGAACGGCTGGGCTTCGAATCCTACGAAGCCGACATCGCCCGCGGTATTCCCCGGGTGCTGTGCTGCTGGCACGCGCGGCTGATCTTCACCCCCTATCTGCGCGACTGGACCGATCACAAGCTGACGGCGATGGCCTCGGGCCACGCGGATGCCCAGATCGCGTCGGAAAATCTGCGCCGGCGCGGGGTCGAGGTCATCGAACTGGCCACATCCGGCGATAATACCGGGGCGATGAAAGCCGCGGTCAAGGCGCTGCGGCAGGGCCGGTCGCTGGGCATCACCGTGGACGGCCCTTTCGGCCCGCCGCTGCAGGCCAAGCCCGGCGCGCTGGTCATCGCCGGGCTGGCGGGGGTGCAGGCCGCGCCCTGCAGTTATGACGTGACATGGAAAATCCGCCTGCGGACCTGGGACAGCTTCGTCGTTCCGCTGCCCTTCGGGCGCGGGGTGCTGGCGGTGGGCGACGGGTTCACCCCCGCCAAACGCATGTCCGAAGACGAAATGGCCGCCGCGACCGGCCGCCTGTCCGGGCTGATCCGCGATCTGGACGACGCCTGCGCCGCGCGGCTTGCGGCCAAACGCTGACGCGCCACAAAAAACCCGGGCGCAGGTCCCGGGTCTTTTGATTTCACGATCGGAAGGGCTCAGGCCACCAGCCGGTAGCCGCCGCTTTCCGTCACCAGCAGCCGCGCATTCGACGGATCGGGTTCGATCTTCTGCCGCAGCCGGTAGATATGGGTTTCCAGCGTGTGCGTGGTCACCCCGGCATTATACCCCCAGACCTCGTGCAGCAGCACATCGCGGGCAACGACCCCGTCCGTGGCGCGGTAGAGGAATTTCAGGATATTGGTTTCCTTTTCGGTCAGCCGGATCTTGCGGTCCTGCGCGTCGATCAACATCTTCATCGACGGCTTGAACGTGTACGGCCCCAGCTGGAACACCGCGTCTTCGCTTTGTTCGTGCTGGCGCAGCTGCGCACGGATCCGGGCCAGAAGCACCGGAAACTTGAAAGGTTTGGTCACGTAGTCATTGGCGCCCGCATCCAGCCCCAGGATCGTGTCGGCATCGCTGTCATGGCCGGTCAGCATCAGCACCGGGCATTTCACCCCCTGCTTGCGCATCACCCGGCACAGCTCGCGCCCGTCGGTATCCGGCAGACCCACATCGAGGATCACAAGATCGTAAGGCGCCTCTTTCGCGCGGGCCAGTCCCTGCTGCCCGGACCCGGCTTCGAACACGTCGAATTCTTCTGTCATGACAAGCTGTTCGGACAACGCCTCGCGCAGATCGTCGTCATCATCCACCAGCAGGATTTTCTTCAACACGCCCATGAAACGCCCTCCTTCTTACGCGTCATATGTTGCGCCTCCCGTCATGCTGCGACAAGATATGCAACACTGCTTTCACGGTCTCGTGTCGCTGCGCGAGCCATGTTTCAACCTCCCAGCAGGACAATAGAAAGGACCGGACCCGTGACATTGGCACCGGACAGCCGTGAATTGGTGGCGCGGGCGCGCGCGGATCTGCGCATGGGCGTGGGCGTCGTGCTGACACGCGCCGACGGGTCCGGCGCGCTGGTGCTGGCGGCCGAGACACTGACCGCGGCCCGCCTTGGCGATGCCTGCGGCCTGGGCCGGCCCATGGTCGCGCTGACATCGCGGCGGGCCGAAACGCTGAAAGCGCGCGCCTATGACGGCGATCTGGCGCGCGTCGCGCTGCCGTCGGACGCGGATCTGACCTGGGTCCGGGCGCTGGCCGACCCGGCGGGCGATCTGAACATGCCGCTGAAAGGGCCGCTGAAAAGCCTGCGCGACGGCGATTCCGATCTGGCCCGCGCCGGGCTGCGTCTGTGCAAGCAGGCGCGTCTTCTGCCCGCCGCACTTCTTGTGGACTGCGCCGACGCCGCCGATCTGGCCCGGCGCGCCATGCTGACCATGCTGCCCGCCGCCGATGTCACCCGCAATGCCGATGCCGGAAGCCCCATGCTGCCGGTTGTGCATGCCCGCCTGCCCATGGCCGTGTCCGAACAGGGGCGGCTGCATGTGTTCCGCCCCGAAGATGGCGGGGAGGAGCATTACGCGATCGAAATCGGCGCCCCGGATCGTGGCAAGCCGGTGCTGGCGCGGCTGCATTCGGCCTGTTTCACCGGCGATCTGATGGGGTCGCTGAAATGCGATTGCGGGCCGCA
>JAGQRU010000233.1 GCA_020425105.1 Paracoccaceae bacterium | reverse complement strand
GGGTGCGCAAGACGCCGAAGAAGGAAGCCGAAGCGACGGCGATGCATTTTCTGGAAAAGGTGAAGATCCCCGATCAGGCGAACAAGTACCCCGGGCAGCTTTCGGGCGGGCAGCAGCAGCGCGTCGCCATCGCGCGGTCTCTGTGCATGAAGCCCAAGATCATGCTGTTTGACGAACCGACTTCGGCGCTGGATCCGGAAATGATCAAGGAGGTTCTGGATACGATGATCGAACTGGCCGAAGACGGGATGACCATGCTGTGCGTGACGCACGAAATGGGATTTGCCCGGCAGGTGGCCAACCGCGTGATCTTCATGGATGCGGGCCAGATCATCGAACAGAACGAACCCGAGGCGTTCTTCAACACCCCGCAAAGCGACCGGACCAAGCTGTTTCTCAGCCAGATCCTGGGCCACTGACCGGGGTCAGTCGATCAGTTCGCGCGGCACGATGAAGTCGCGCGCATGGCCCATATGCGGCGCAAGGTCGGACCAGGCGGGCAGGTCGAAATCGGCCACCAGCGTCGCCAGCGTCGGAAAGCGGCCGAATTGGGGATGCGCCGGGCGGGCGTTGAGAAGACGCGCGGCGAAGGACCCTATCCCCGGGTTATGGGCGATCAGCGCCACGCATTTGCCGGCGGCTTCGGACAGGACATTGAACAGGGTGTGCGTGTCGGCAAGATAAAGCTCCGACAGCAGCGTGGGCTGCGGCGTGCCGGGCAGATGTGCCGAAAGCCGGTCCCAGGTTTCGCGCGTGCGCAGGCTGGTGGAACACAGAACCTCGTCCGGCACGTAGCCGTGACCGGCCAGCCAGGGCCCGATCGCATCGCAGGACCGCCGTCCCCGGTCGTTTAGCACGCGGTCATGATCTTCGTCGATGTGATCGTCCCACGAAGATTTGGCGTGGCGAAGAAGGATCAGGCGCAAGGTCATGGATGAAAGGCTTTCATGTGGAAGGCGGACTGGTCGGGGCGGCGGCCCGACCGTTGACTGAATGGGCAGGCCCGCCGGGCGGCGCAGCCTTGTGACAGGCAGGCGGCACCTTCGGGGCGGTCCAGATGGCGATGGCACGCGCTGATGTCATATCCGGCGTCCGGGCGCAAGGCGGCGACGGGGCAGGCCGTGGTACAGGGGCGCGCGGAACAGGTGTCGCAGGGGCTGTCTTCAGGCTCGGGCGATGCCTCCACGGGGGCGGGCAGCGCCAGCGCGCCGCGAAAGGACACGAACAGTCCCGCGGCCCGGCTGACAAGAAGCCCCAGCGGCGATGCCCAGATCTGACCGGACCGCAGCGCCCAGGCGTGAAAGGGCGCATAGGGCGGCCCGTCGAAGGGAAAGATGGCCGCCGCACCCAATGCCGCGGCCAGCGGCCGGATCATCCGGCGCGACAGGCGGTCCAGCGGATCGGGCAGGCCGTCGGCGAATTCCGGGGCGCTCTGTGCCGCGGCCCAGAAGCCTGGTTCCGCAGGGCCGAGCAGCACGAGGCTCTGTGCGCCGGACGGAACGGGGTCGTCGCTCTGCACCGGCAAAACCCCTGCGACCACAAGCGGCACCTGCGCCAGCGCCTGACGCAGCCCGGCAGAGAGCTGTGCCGTCCCGGTCACGCGCCGCGAATGATGGAGCCGGCGCCGTGGTCTGTGAACAGCTCCAGCAGACAGGCATTGGGGGCGCGGCCATCCAGGATCACGGCTGCGCGGACGCCCTGGCCCAGAGCCGACAACGCGGTTTCGGTCTTGGGGATCATCCCGCCGGCGATGATGCCGTCGGCGGTCATCTTGCGGATCTGCGCGGCGGTCAATTCGGTCACCACCTCGCCTTCGGCATTCTTCACACCCGGCACATCGGTCAGCAGTAGCAGGCGGCGGGCCTTCAGCGCACCGGCAATCGCACCGGCGGCGGTGTCGCCGTTTACATTCATGCTGTGGCCGTTCTCATCCGCCCCGATGGGCGCGATCACCGGGATCATTCCGGCCTCGAACACCGTGCGCACGACATCGGTATTCATCCGGTCCGGCGTGCCGACAAAGCCGAGCGCCGGGTCCGCCTGACGGCAGATCATCAGGTTGGCATCCTTGCCCGACAGGCCCACGGCCCGCCCGCCCTGACGGTTGATGGCCGACACCACCCGCTTGTTGACCAGCCCCGCCAGCACCATTTCCACCACGTCCATCACCGGCTGGCTGGTCACGCGCTTGCCGTTGACGAATTCGAACTGGATGTCGAGCTTGGCCAGCATCTCGTTGATGGCCGGGCCGCCGCCATGCACGATGACCGGGCGCACACCGACCTGGCTCATCAGCACGATGTCCCGGGCAAAATCGTCCATGGCCTCGTCGCTGCCCATGGCATGGCCGCCCAGCTTGATGACCACCGTGG
The DNA here is from genome assembly GCA_020425105.1 of Paracoccaceae bacterium. Lineage (GTDB taxonomy): Bacteria > Pseudomonadota > Alphaproteobacteria > Rhodobacterales > Rhodobacteraceae > Meridianimarinicoccus. The sequence continues at coordinate 1,781 of JAGQRU010000233.1, read as the reverse complement.
CGCCTTCGTAGCGTTGCAGATAGGGCAGGGCTTCGGACAGGGTCCGGGCGGTGGCGATCCAGTCGCGGTTCATGGCGGTCTGCTTTTTCATGGCTGTGGTCCGTCGTCGTGTTGCGCGGTGATAGTCGCTACGGCGCCCGCTGCCAAGGGGCGCGGTCTAGCCATTTCATGGGGCCAGGCGCCAGAAAGCCTGGGGCGGATGCCGCGCCCGTGCCAGCGCCCGCAAGGAGGGCGCGATGCGTTGGCCGCGTGTCGCGCGGCGGGAATCGCGGGGCTTAAGAGACGCGCAAGCCCGTAATCACCGACCGCAATGTCGGAATGCCCAGCCCGCTTTCAGAAGAGGTCGCGATCAGTTCGGGATAGGCCGCCGGGTGTTTGGCCAGCGCCTTTCGGACCTGGGCCAGCATCGCGGCCCGGTCCTTGTCCTTGATCTTGTCGTCCTTGGTCAGCACCACCTGAAAGGGCACGGCGGACTTGTCGAGCAGGCTCATGATCTCTTCATCCACCGCTTTCACACCGTGGCGCGAATCGATCAGCACGAAGGCGCGGCGCAGGGTGGCGCGGCCCGACAGATAGGATTTCAGCAGCCGCTGCCATTTTTCGACTACCGCGACAGGCGCGTTGGCAAAACCATAGCCCGGCAGGTCCACCACATACAAATCGTCGCGCACGAAGAAGTTGATCTCTTGCGTGCGGCCCGGTGTGTTCGACGCCCGCGCCAGCGCCTTGCGTCCGGTCAGCGCATTGATCAGCGACGACTTGCCCACATTCGACCGCCCCGCGAAGCAAATCTCGGTCCGGTCCGCCGGGGGCAGGCCGGACATGGCGACGACGCCTTTCACGAACTCGGATTGACCGGCGAAAAGCTTGCGCCCGGTCTCGGCGGCAAGCGCGTCGGGCTCGGGCGCCAGGGGGAAGGGCATCTGCATCAGACGAGCCTCGCCCCGTCGCCAAGCGCGATCTCGCCGCTACGGGTGACCTCGGCGTAAAGGCCGAGGTCCTGGTGGCCGAAGCTGTTCAGCGCGGCCAGCGTGTCGGCGTCGCGCAGCCCGGTGTCAGGGTTGGCTGTGGTTGCCATGCAGCGCCGCACCGGCTCGCGCAGGGCGAGGCGGGCGGTACCGATTTCGACCTCGGCGCCGATCCAGCCGAATTCCTCCCAGGCCTCCAGCCCGTCGAGCCAGATGTTGAGCCGCCAGCGCTTTTCCGAGAGCTCTTGTCCCAGCTTTTCTTCCACCGCCCGGTGGCTCGCCATGTTGCCAAGGCTCACCGAGGGGTAGTCGGTATCGGTCATCCCCCGTCCGGGCACCCGCAGCACCCGCGCCGAGGCGGCGCGGTCGCGCGGCATGATGGGACGGGTCCAGTCGATCAACCGGTCACCCTCGCGGTCGGGGTCGAGTGTCAGGGTTCCAAGATCGGGGTGGGTCAGGGTGACCGTGCCATCGGCGTTCAGCTCGGCGTTAATGCCCATCAGGCCGGGGGCCTTGGCACCGATCGAGAAGTTGGCGCAGGGGGACCAGGCGCTGTTATCGGCCTTGGAGGCCTCATGCGCCACGGCCCAGACCCGGTCGCCCGGCAGGGTCGCGCCCTCGGTCAGCGTCACCCGGTTCAGCGCCTCGCGCCCGTGGCTCTTGATCGGGTGGCGCCAGAGACCGGTGACGCGGGCGGTCATTTCTTGCCGGCCTTGGGATCGGCGACGGGCTTTGGCTTGCGCTGGAAGCTCTTGCGGATGTTGCCGAAGACGTCGGGCTTGTGCCCGTGGCTGCGCATGATGATGTATTGCT
>JAGQRU010000232.1:7963-10430 GCA_020425105.1 Paracoccaceae bacterium | reverse complement strand
GACAAGCCGGTGCGGCTGATCTGGGGCGTGGGGCAGTCCAGTCAGGCGGCGCTGGAAAAAGCGGGCATCCGCACTTTCGCCGACCTGCGCCGCTGGGACCGGCGGGACCTGCATGCGCGGTTCGGATCTTTCGGCGACCGGCTGTGGCATCTGGCGCGCGGGGAGGACGCGCGGCGCATTTCGGCCCGCCGTCCGGTCAAGTCGATCTCGAACGAAACCACCTTCTTCGACGACACCGCCGATCCCGAGGTTCTGGACGGCCATATCTGGCGCCTGTCGGAAAAGGTCTCGGACCGCGCCAAGGCCAAGGATCTGGCGGGCCGGGTCGTCACGCTGAAACTGAAACGCGCCAACCATGCGCTGCTGACCCGGCGCGAAAGCCTGCGCACGCCAACGCAACTGGCCGACACGCTCTATCGCACGGCCCGCACGCTTTATGACCGGGCGGGCGATGCGGGGCCTTTCCGGCTGATCGGCGTCGGGCTGAGCGATCTGGTGCCCGCGCGGGATGCCGGCACCTTGGGCGATTTGCTGGACCCCGACGCCGCCCGCCGCGAAAAAGCCGAACGTGCCGCAGATCAGATCCGCAGCCGCTTCGGTCCCGGCGCGATCAAGAAGGGCCGCGCCCTGCGCTGATCCTGCGGACACGCGCCGCCGCGGCGGGCAGCGCAGCCCGAATCCTGCGCAACCAACGCTCGGGACGGTCCCAAGACTTGCCCCGGTCCTGAGCGCGGGCGATGGTCGGATCGACGACCGCACAGGGAAACTGCAATGCGCCGGATCGGCAGCGTCAAGGGACTTGAAGCCTTCGGGCGCACCCGCCTGTCGCGGCACTTCTTCATGCGCGATTTCCTGTATTCCGAAATCGCCGGGTTCCACGGGATGCCCAACCTGCCCGACGACCCCGATCTGGCGGTGGCCGCCGGGCGGCGGCTGTGCACCGATCTTCTGGATCCGCTGGTGGAAACCTTCGGGCCGATCCATGTGCGGTCCGCCCTGCGCGCGGCGGATCTGAATGCCTTCGGCAATGCCCATGGGTATAACTGCGCGCGCAACGACGCGAGCGCGGCCAATCACATCTGGGACCGGCGCGACGCGGCCGGGCGCATGGGGGCCTGCGCCTGCATCGTCATTCCGTGGTTTGCCGACCAGTATGCGGCGGGGCGCGACTGGCGCGATCTGGCCTGGTGGCTGCACGACCACCTGCCCTATTCGGCGCTGCAGTTCTTTCCCAAACTGGCGGCCTTCAACCTGACCTGGCGCGAAGACCCCGCGCGGACCATCGCGTCCTATATCCCGCCGAAAGGTCTGTTGCTGCGTCCGGGCGCCAGCCCCGCTGAGCCGCCGGACCGCCGCCGCGCGCGCTATGCCGATTTCCCGCCTTTTCGCGGCATCCGCTATCCGGTGCCGCCCGGGGTCTAGGTCATTCGGCCGCCATGGGCAGATCGCGCTGACCGATCCGCACGATCCGGGCCATCGCGCGGGTCATCAGCGCGCGCATGTCGTCGAACCGGTCGGACGGCACCAGACGCCGTTCATCCATGTAAAGCGACCGGTCGATTTCGATCTGCACCACATGCTGGCTCTGCGACGGCCGCCCATAGCGCTGCGAAATATAGGCCCCCGCGAACGGGGCGTTGCGCGCCACCCGCAACCCTTCGGCCTGAAACGCGGCCTCGACGCTGTCCATGATCTCGCCGGCGGCAGAGGCGCCGAACCGGTCGCCCAGAACCACATCGGGCGGCACCGATCCGCGCCCGGCGGCGGCTTCGATCGCCTCATGCGGCATCGAATGGCAATCCAGCAGCACGGCACTGCCAAACCGCGCCCGCTGACACCGCAGCAGATCGTCCAGCGCCGCGTGATAGGGGCGCCAGTGACGGTCGATGCGCCGGCGCGCCTCGCCCAGCGACAGCTTGCCGGAATAGATCGCCCGCCCGCCGGCGACGACCCGGGGAATCACCCCCAGCCCGGAGCTGACACGCGGATTGTGCGCCCCTTGCCGCACCCCATCCACCAGCGCCGGATCGAGTTCATCTTCGGCGCGATTCAGATCCACATAGGCACGCGGCGTCAGCGCGATCAGCAACGGCGCCCCCAGCCGCGGCGCATCGGCCACCAGAAGATCCATGAACGCGTCTTCCGACGATCGCAGCGCTGTTCCCCGCAAAACCGTGCGGTCCCGCAAATCCGCGGGATAGTCCCTGCCGCTATGAGGAGAAGCGAACACCACGCCAGTGGTCACGGGATCGGGCTGGATGAGTTCGTAAGGCAACGGATCTCCTCGGTCACGCCCGCTTCATATATCTGATTCCATTTCCGAACCAATACCTCTTGAACAGCCACGCGACTCCCCGTATAGACCCCCCACCAAAGCGGTCCCTACCGCTTTCCGGCTTGCCGGAATGTTGCGGGGACGCGGTCCGGGCGGTTAGCTCAGCGGTAGAGCACTACGTTGACATCGTAG
>JAGQRU010000232.1:0-7954 GCA_020425105.1 Paracoccaceae bacterium | reverse complement strand
GATCCCAGTACCGCCCACCATGCGCACCCACCGTGGTGCGCGTTTCGCTTTCGCACCTTCGGGTGCAGAACGTCCCGGTCCACCGGGACAGGGATTAACCAGGCGCAAGGACGCGCCGCGACGGATAGGAGAGAGGCCATGAAGGTCAGAAACTCGCTTCGCTCGCTCAAGCAGCGTCACCGCGATTGCCGCGTCGTGCGCCGTAAGGGCCGGGTCTATGTGATCAACAAGACCCAAAAGCGTTTCAAGGCACGTCAGGGCTAAGCCCGCTGCCGAAGAACAAGGGCCGCCCTTCGGGGCGGCTTTTTTGTGTCTGAATGCCTGACAGCGGAAACGCCGCCATGCCCCGCCTTGTCCGATATCTTTCGCATCCGCAGGTCCGGATCGACCCGGCGGTGCCGGTGCCGCAATGGGGACTCAGCCCGGAAGGGGCGGCGCGCGTTGCCGCGCTGGCGCGAAGCGGCGCGCTGTCCGGGACCGTGCGGGTGGTCAGCAGTCTTGAAACCAAGGCGGTGGAGACCGCGCTGCCGCTGGCACAGGCACTCGGCTGCCCGTTGCAGTGTCACACCGTCATGGGAGAAAACGACCGGTCTGCCACCGGGTTTCTGCCGGGCCCGGAATTCGAAGCAACGGCCGACGCTTTTTTCGCACGCCCCGACCGGTCCGTGCGCGGGTGGGAAACCGCCAAGGCCGCCCAGTCACGCATTGTCGCCGCGGTGCGGGACTGCCTTGCCACCCCCGACGATGGCGATCTTCTGCTGGTGGGACATGGGGCGGTGGGCACGCTTCTTTATTGCCACCTGGCGGGCCATCCGATCGACCGGCGCTTCGACCAGCCCGCGGGCGGCGGCAACCTGTTTGCCTTCTGCCGCGATACCGGTGCCGTGTCCGGCGGCTGGCAGCCGCTGGAAACGCTGATCACCGATCCGGGCGCGGTCAGTCGCGCCGAACCGTCAGGATGAAAAACGGCATGTCGCGGTAATAGGTGGCGCCGCAGGTCACCCGCACCGGGGTCGGCACGCGGTCGCGCATCAGCATCTGCCGGTCCACGCGCAGCCGCCCTTCGAGGATCAGATCCTCGGGCGCATCCGGAAGAATCGGATCGAGTCCGGTGAAATCGTGCAGCGACACCCCGGGCTTCGGCCCCCGGCCCCGGTCAAACAGCAGACATGCGGCACGGTTGGCGTAGCACACGGTGCCTTCGCGATCGACCACCAGCACCGCTTCCGGCATCGCCTCCAGCCCGGCACGCAATTCGTTGTCCGGCACATTGGCCACGGCAAAGGCCTTGATCTGGCCATCGTGATCTTCCAGCGGCACCAGCACGCGCCGCCAGGCCCGGACGAAAACCTGACGCGGCGGTTCGTGGATGCTTTTGACCACTTCGCGCCGCCGCAGCGCCGCCCGATAGAGCGCCATGAAAAACAGCGCCACATGGCCGCCGATATCGGACGCTTTCTGGCCGGTCATGTCGCGTCCGTAATGCTGCGCGATCTGAGGGCCGTAATGGCGATAGATGAAATCCGCGCCGCCTTCGACCGGTTCCAGGATCATCGCCCAATCGGCCAGAGCGGTGAAATCGTCGCTTTCGATCCATGACAGCGGCATCGGACCGCCCCGGCTGTTGGCACAGGCGCGCAGGAAGCTGCGCAGGATCGGATGCTGGACATCGACCAGACTGGGACGCCACACGACGGACGGGCAGGCCGCCCCGTGATGCGCGAAAAGGGCGCAAACGGTATCAGAGCGCCCTTCGACCAGATCGTCCGTCAATCTGTCCAGAACCGCGGGGTCCTGGGCAAGATCAGGCGGCGGCATTTCTCTGGCCATGGCGGGCTCCCTGCATCAACCAGACTCATAGCTGCGCTGATCGTCAATCACCTTACCATCACGCGGTAAACTGCCTGGGGCAACCAGCTCAATCCGCCCCTTCAGCTTCAACACTTCAGCCACACTGTCCGCATAGATATCGGCGGCTGCTGCTTCGGTTTCAACCATAACACACATGGCGTCGGTTTCTCCCTCCCGGGTCACGACGACGCGGGCACGCTGAATTTCGGCGTGGCGCGCGACGAAGGCCGCCACCTGTTCGGGCCGCACGAACATGCCTTTGACCTTGGTCGTCTGATCGGCCCGCCCCATCCAGCCCTTGATCCGCAGGTTGGTCCGCCCGCAGGGGCTCAGCCCCGGCAAAACCGCCGATAAGTCCCCGGTTGCAAAGCGAATTAGCGGATAATCCGGGTTCAGCGTCGTCACCAGAACCTCGCCCACCTCGCCATCGGGAACCGGGTCGCCTGTGCCCGGGGTCACAATTTCCACGATCACCCCTTCATCCACGATCAGCCCTTCGCGCGCGGGGGATTCGTAAGCGATATTGCCCAGATCGGCGGTGGCATAGCACTGCAGACAGGTGATTCCGCGATCGGCGTATTCCTGCCGCAGAGACGGAAACAGAGCCCCGCCCGAAACCCCCGCCTTGGCGATTTTCAGTTCCAGCCCCATGGCATCGGCCTTGTCGAGAATCACCTTCAGGTAGTCCGGCGTCCCGGCATAAGCGGTCACGCCCACATCATGTGCGGCCCGCGCCTGAAGTTCGGTCTGCCCGGTCCCCGCAGGCAGCACCGCCGCGCCCACCGCACGGGCCCCATTTTCAAAGATCATCCCCGCCGGCGTCAGGTGATAGCCGAAGCAATTCTGCACGATATCGCCGCGCCCGATGCCACAGGCATGCAAAAACCGGCCCAGCCGCCACCAGTCGTGGGTGACCTGACCGGGTTCATAAAGCGGCCCGGGCGATTGAAAGACATGCGCAAATCCGCCTGCGCCATGCGATGTGAGCCCCCCAAACGGCGGGAGGGCCTTCTGCGCCGCGCCCAGATCGGCCTTGCGCAACACCGGCAGGCGGGCCAGCGCGGCCGTGTCCGTCACCTCTGACGCCGTCACGCCGCCCAGCGTGGCGACATATCCGGGCAATGCCTGCGCCGCCGCGATCTGGGCCGGCAGGCAATCGGCAAGAGACGCCGCCCGGGCATCGGCGCTGCGGCTTTCCAATTGGTCGTAAAACGCGGTCATTCGAGATTTCTCCTCAGGAACAGCAGCCATCGCCGGCTTGCACCGGCGGGCAAGGCGTATCGGCATAGGAACAGAAGACGCAGCAGTCGCCGCGCCGTGGGCGCAGCAGCGCCTGACAAAAGCGGCATTGATGGAACCACTGGCAGGCATCCGTCGGCATGCTCAGCACCTCCGACCCGCCGCAGTCGGGGCATGTCAGGCGGGCCGTCGTTCTGATCCCATCGCCGTCCGCCGCCATGCCGGGCCTCTTAGCTCAACCAGCGCTTGCGGCGGCGATAGGACCGCACGTCGCGAAAGCTTTTGCGCCCCTCTTCGGACACCCCAAGATAGAATTCCTTCACATCCGGGTTTTGCAGCAGATCCGCCGCCGGGCCGTCCATCACCACGCGGCCCGATTCCAGGATGTACCCGTAATGGGCAAAGCGCAGGGCCACGGTGGTGTTTTGCTCGGCCAGAAGGAAGCTCACCCCTTCCTTCTCATTCAGGTCGCGCACGATGTTGAAGATCTCTTCCACCAGCTGCGGCGCCAGCCCCATGGACGGCTCGTCCAGCAGGATCGTTTCGGGCTTGGCCATCATCGCCCGGCCCATGGCCACCATCTGCTGTTCCCCGCCCGAGGTATAGCCCGCCTGGCTTTTGCGCCGTTCCTTCAGGCGCGGGAAATAGGCATAGACCATCTCCAGATCCGCGGCGATCGCGCCCGCGCCGTCGCGGCGGGTATAGGCGCCGGTCAGCAGGTTTTCCTCCACCGTCAGGTGTTCGAAACAATGCCGGCCTTCCATGACCTGGATGACGCCCCGGGTCACCAGCTCCGCCGGAGACAGATCCTGCACGCGGTCGCTGCGATACATGATCGACCCTTTTGTGACCTCGCCCCGCTCCGAATGCAGCAGGTTGGAGATCGCCTTCAGCGTCGTGGTCTTGCCCGCGCCATTGCCGCCCAGCAGCGCCGTGATCCCGCCTTTCGGCACCTTCAGGCTGACGCCTTTCAAGACAAGGATCACGTGGTTGTAGATCACTTCGATATTGTTGACCTCCAGCAGCGTCTCCGCCTCGGTCTGGCCTGCATCCAGCATGTCGCCTCCTCTCAGATCGCCCGGCAAGAGCGGCCTAGTTGACTTTCTCGAAATCCGGCAGCGCGAAGCTCTGGTCGAACACCGCTTCGCCCGGCCCATAGAAGCGGAACAACGAAATTGCCGTCCTCAGGCACATCTCCGTCATAACCCGCAGGCAGGAAAAGGTATTTTCCACCCCGGCCGTCATCCGCGCCGCGTTCGCCCATATCGGTCAGCGGCTGCATCCATACATCGTTGAAGGTGCCGAACAGGTTGACCGTGTCAGTCGCGGGCGGCACCTCGACCACCAGCGGCCCGTCGGCGGTGCTCAGCGCCGCGACAACGTAAGGAACCGCGTCATTGGCGGTCAGAACCCCGTGGATCGCGCTCATCGGTGCGCTAAGCGACACCATATCCCCGCCCTTGCCATCCAGACCCTGAATGATGCCGTTGGCGGTGTCCGACATCTGGGCGGACGCCCCCGTCGCGACGGCAATAGCAAGGGTCGTGCTGGCGAGAAAGGGTTTCATCGGCAACTCTGCTGGGGTGTCAAAGCTCCGGCGGGACCCGAAAGGTCCCGCCGGTCGTTCAGATTACTGGCAACGAAGCTCGATGCCGTTTTCGGCGGCGAAAGCCTCACTATCGGCCAGAACCAGCGGATCGGTCACGGAATCGTCCGGTGCGATGAAGTCCGTCAGCACCTTCCACTTCTGTGCCGAGGCGTCCCATTGCTGGACAACGCTCAGCCCGGTGCCGCCATGATCGGCGCAGGTCACGGTGAATTCGGGCCCGATGCCGGGCACGCCCAGGGCCTCCATCTTGGCGGCGGTCATGTCCAGCGCCTCCATCCCGTCGCGCATCATCGCGGCGTCGATCTGCGCGGTGCCGTGGATCTGCTGCGCCGTTTTGGCCGCTTCGACCGCCAGCAGCGCTGCATACATCCCGCGGGTGTACAGAACCGATCCCACATTGGTGCCGTCGCCCGCGGCCTTGCCCGCATCGACTACATATTTGCGGATATCGTCGAAGACCGGCAGGGCCTCGACCTTGTTCATGTTCAGCGACTTGTACCCGTCGGCCGCGGCACCGGCGGGGATGACGTCATGTTCGGCGCCCGCCCACCAGTTGCCAATGAAGTGATCCATCGGGAACCGGATATTGGCAGCTTCCTGAATGGCCACCTGGTTCATCACGCCCCAGCCCCACATGATCACATAATCGGGCCGTTCGCGGCGGATCTGCAGCCACTGGCTTTTCTGCTCCTGCCCGGGGTGGTCCACCGCGATGGTGGTCAGTTCGAACCCGTGCTTGGCGGACATTTCCTCCAGCGTGCGGATCGGTTCCTTGCCATAGGCCGAGTTATGATAGAGCAGCACGATCTTCTTGCCGTTCAGATCGCCGTTGTTTTCCTCCGACAGGTATTTGATCGCCACCGTCGCGGCGTCCCAATAGTTCGCCGGATAGTTGAAGACGTGGGAAAACACGCGGCCATTTGCGGCCGAGGTTCGGCCATAGCCCATCGTGTGCAGCGCGATCCCGTCGGCAGTCACTTTCGGGATCAGCTGATAGGTGATGCCGGTGGACAGGGGCTGATAAATCAGCGCGCCTTCGCCCTTGGTCGCCTCATAGCATTCCACGCCTTTTTCGGTGTTATAGCCGGTTTCGCATTCGATCACCTTGGCCATCACACCGCCGATGCCGCCATCGCGTTCATTCACCAGGGTGAAATAGTCCTGATACCCGTCCGAAAACGGAATACCGCCTGCTGCATAGGCCCCGGTGCGATAGCTCAGATCCGGGAACACCAGATCCGCCAGGGCCGGCCCGCTGGCCAAGGCGCCCAGCAGCGCCAGGGTTGTCAGTCTTTTCATGTGGTCTTCCTCCCTAAACGTCTTTGCCAAAGCCGGATCGCGGCATGGCCGATTGCCTTGCCCTAGTGCGGGAAAGGCCAAAGTCTGAGTTTTTCCTTCGCCAGATCCCAAAGCCGGGCCAACCCGTGCGGCTCGACGATCAGGAATACGATGATCAGCGCGCCGACGATCACCAGCTCCAGATGCGCGGCCAGAACCGTGTCCCAGCCGAGGCCGCCGACCAGCACGTTCTTCAGCAGGACCGGCAGCAGCACCATGAACGCCGCGCCCGCCAGCGATCCGAAGATCGACCCCAGCCCGCCGATGATGATCATGAAGAGTACCAGGAACGACTTGCTGATCCCGAAGGCCTCGCCGACCTCGACCGCGCCCAGATAGACCGCAAAGAACAGCGCGCCCGCCACCCCGACGAAGAAGGATGACACAGCAAAGGCCGTCAGCTTGGCGGTCAGCGGGTTCACCCCGATGATTTCCGCCGCGATGTCCATATCGCGGATCGACATCCATGTGCGCCCGACGGTGCCCCGGGTCAGATTGCGGGCCAGCCATCCCAGCACGATCACGAAGGCCAGACAGAACAGATAGGTCGCCCAGGCCTGGGTGTTGGGGCCAGTCACGGCGATGCCGAAGACGGTACGCTCCGGGGCGCTGATCTGACCGCTCGCGGAATAGTTGTAAAACCACGGGACACGGTTGAAGAGCCAGACCAGAAAGAACTGTGCCGCCAGCGTTGCCACCGCCAGATAGAAGCCCTTGATCCGGAGACTTGGCAATCCGAACAGCACGCCCACGAGCGCGGTGACCCCGCCGCCCAGCAGAATGCAAAAGGCGATGTTCAGTTCAGGAAAGGCGGTCATCAGCTTGTAACAGGCATAAGCCCCAACCGCCATGAAGCCGCCGGTGCCCAGGCTCACTTGTCCGCAATAGCCGGTCAGGATGTTCAGCCCGATCGCGGCGATGGACCAGATCAGAAACGGCAGCAGCACCGCATTGGCCCAGTAATCATCGACCACGAACGGCACCACACCGATCGCCACCGCAAGCACCGCGTAATAGCGATAGCGGTCGAATGCGATAGGGAATGTCTGGTTGTCCGACCGATAGCTTGTCTTGAAATCGCCCGCCTCACGGTAAAACATCAGACGCTCCTCCTGCCCTGGGTTTTTAGTTGATGCCGGTTCGCGCAGCGCGGCGCGATACGGGTCAGCGCGGGTGCGCAAGACACAGAAAGGGGCCCCCTGCCAACGCAGAAAGCCCCTTTCCGATGATCAAGCGCGGGTCTACGTCCGAAAAGCGTTCCAAACGCGCCGACCACAAGTCTGTCGCTAGCTCCTCCGCATACGACAGATCCTACCCCGCGAGGTGTTGAAATTCCTCTTCCATCCGTGCCCGTGCCGCAGCACGCTTTCCATGCATCTTGGGTGCGGTCCGCATGATCTGAAACCAGCCATACAGCCCGGCCCCCAGCCCTGCGATACACAACACGAACGTCATGGGATGCGAGTCCCGATCGCCGAACACTCCCGACGCCGCGATGAACCCGAAAGTCCAGAACGCGGTGAACCCGATCACCGTAAGGATCGCCCAAATCTTCTTCATGTAAATTGTCTCCTGGCACGGAGGTCGTATTGACACGGCTCCCTGTCGCAGCATCCTTCTGCACGAGTTGGGGCCTATGCGTCAACCGCATATCTGCCATGCGTTTTTGCTGCATCGCAGCATCTTCCCTCAGCATGTTCATACCCGCTCGATGATCTTTTCGCCAAACAGGCCCTGCGGCCGGAACACCAGAAACAGAAGGGCCAGCGCATAGGCGAACCAGTTTTCCGTGGCGCCGCCCACCAGCGGCCCGACCAGGAATTCGAACAGCTTCTCACCCACCCCGATGATCAGCCCGCCGACAATAGCCCCGGGGATCGACGTGAAGCCCCCCAGCATCAGCACCGGCAGCGCCTT
>JAGQRU010000231.1 GCA_020425105.1 Paracoccaceae bacterium | reverse complement strand
CCCGGCTTGCGCGGCACGCCTGCGGTCACGATGCAGACATCTGCGCCGGCCAGATCGGCGTAGTCCGTGGTGCCGGTCATTGTGGCGTCAAAGCCTTCGGACGGACCGGATTCGGCAATGTCCAGCGCCTTGCCCTGCGGGATGCCATCGGTGATGTCGAACAGAACGACATCGCCAAGTTCCTTGAGAGCCGCAAGGTGGGCGAGGGTGCCCCCGATTTGTCCCGCGCCGATCAGGGCGATTTTGGGTCTGGCCATGAGTCTTGATCTCCGATCCGTTGGATTGTGCAGGGGTGCGTAGTCCGATTGCGACTTTGGTGCAAGGTTCCGGGACGCGGCGAACCGCAGCAGTTAGCGCTCGCGCTTTGCAATTTTCCCCCATATTCCAGTGTCGAATCAAAATTTCCGTTCGGAATTCAGATGCAAATCGACGTGATGTTTCTTTTGGTCGCATATTCCGGTGTGCTGATCGCAGCGGTGTCCAAGACCGGGTTTGGCGGCGGCGCGTCGTTCGTGGCCACCCCGATCCTGGCGCTGGTGATCGACCCCGGGCTGGCGCTTGGCATCATGCTGCCGCTTCTGATGCTGATGGACGCGACCGGGTTGCGTGCCTATTGGCGCCAGTGGAGCACGCGGGACGCGTGGCGCCTGTGCCTGGGCGGGCTGCCGGGGATCGCGGCGGCGGCGGCCGTTTTCCGGCTCGCGGATCCCGACGTCTTCCGGTTCCTGATCGGTGCCATTTCCGTGGGCTTTGTGCTGTTTCAGTGGGCGGGCAGCCGCGGGTGGTTGCGCCCCCGGGTGCGCCCGTTGCCGCCCGGCGCCGGATATCTTGCCGGAGCCCTGGCGGGGTTCACCAGCTTTGTGGCCCATGCGGGCGGTCCGGCGGCGCTGATGTATCTGTTGTCCCAGGGGCTGACCAAGACCGCGTTTCAGGCGACCACCGTCATCGTTTTCGCGATCCTCAACGTCACGAAGGCGGCGATTTATGCCCAGCTCGGATTTTTTTCGCCCGACGCGCTGCGGCTGGTGGCGCTGCTCGCACCCGCCGCGCTGGTCGGTGCGATTCTGGGGGTTCGGGCCAACCGGGTGATCCCCGAAAAGGCATTTTTCGGCCTGACCTATGTGCTGTTGCTTGGCGCGGGCGCGAAGCTGATCTGGGGCGCAGTGGTTTGATCTGAGAGTAAAAATCCTGCAATTTTGCTGCCGCTGGCGCAGCAATCTTGCGTTCATTTGTTTGCGAGCGCGGCAATTCTGTGGCATTGCGCTGCAAACGAATGAGGGAATCATGGACAATCTCGCACGCCCCTACCGGTCGGTTTTGTACATTCCGGGCTCAAACGAACGGGCCTTGGAAAAGGCGAAGACCCTGCCGGTGGATGCCATTATTTTCGATCTTGAAGACGCTGTTGCCGTGGACGCCAAGGCCGGTGCGCGGGGCACGCTGGCCGCGGCGCTGGCCGCGGGCGGATACGGGCAAAGGTTTCAAATCGTTCGCTTAAATGGCATGGACACGGAATGGGGCGCCGCGGATCTTGACACCATTGCGGCCATCGGTCCGCAGGCGGTGCTGCTGCCCAAGGTCGGGTCGGCGGCGGAGATCGAAGCCGTCGCGGCAAAGCTCGATACAGTGCCCGCCTGTGCCGAAACCCGCATCTGGGCGATGATGGAAACCCCGCAGGGGATCCTGAATGCCGCCGCAATTGCTGCGGCGCCGCGCATGGGCGGTTTCGTCATGGGCACCAACGATTTGGCGAAAGAGCTGATGACCCGCTTCCGGGCGGACCGGGAGCCGCTTCTGACCTCGCTGCAACTGTGCCTTCTGGCGGCGCGCGCTGCGGGTATCGCGATTGTCGACGGGGTCTATAACGCGTTCAAGGACGAAGACGGCCTGAAAGTGGAATGCGACCAGGGCCGGGATATGGGCTTTGACGGCAAGACGCTGATCCACCCGGCGCAGGTCGCCATCGCCAATGCCGCTTTCGCGCCGACGCCGGCAGATGTGGACCTGGCCGAACGCCAGATCGCCGCGTTCGAGGCCGCCGAAGCCGAAGGCAAGGGCGTGGCTGTGGTGGACGGCAAGATTGTCGAGAACCTGCATATCGTAACTGCCCGTCAGGTTCTGGCGAAGGCCGCGGCCATCGCGGCGCTGGAGTCCTGAACATGGCGCTGCTCGTCCTCGGCTTGATTCTGTGGATCGGAGCGCATCTGTTCAAACGGCTTGCGCCCGACGCGCGGGCCGGGATGGGCGAGCAGAAGGGCCGGGGGCTGGTGGCGCTGACGATCGGTCTGGGGCTGGTCCTGATCATCTTCGGCTATCGCCAGTCGGCGATTGTGGATCTCTGGTATCCTCCCGCCTTCCTGAGCCATGTGAACAACCTGCTGATGCTGTTGGCCATGTATCTGTTCGGGCTGGGGGCGGTGAAGGGACGGCTGGCGCAGCTGGTGCGGCATCCGCAACTGACCGCGGTCAAGACCTGGGCCCTGGCGCATCTGCTGGTCAATGGCGATCTGGCGTCCATCCTGCTGTTTGGCGGCATCATGGGCTGGGCCGTGGCCGAGGTGGTGCTGATCAACAAGGCTGAACCCGCCTGGACGCCGCCCGAGACGGTAAACCAGCGCGGCGATCTGCTGAACGTCGCCTATGCGCTGACTGCCTTCGTGGTGGTGGCGGTCGTGCACAACTGGCTGGGCTATTATCCCTTTGGGTGAGGCATGAAACTTTACCGTTTCCTGAGCGAAGACGATACCAGCGCCTTCTGTCACAAGGTGACAGCGGCGTTGAACAACGGATGGGCGCTGCAGGGCGATCCGACCTATAGCTTTGACGCCGCGCGCGGCGTGATGCGGTGCGGACAGGCGGTGGTGAAAGAGGTGCCCGGCACCTACACCCCCGATATCAAGTTAGGAGAGCAGTGATGGGCAAGACCAACCCCGGCCGTTTCTTTGAAGATTACCGCGTCGGCGAAGTGATCGCGCATGCGGTGCCGCGCACCGTGGCCGAAGGTGAACGGGCGCTGTACCATGCGCTTTATCCCGCACGCCACGCGCTTTATTCGTCGGATCTGTTCGCACAGCAAAGCGGTCTGGAGGGCTCTCCGCTCGACGATCTTGCCGCGTTCCACGTGGTGTTCGGCAAGACGGTTCCCGACATTTCGCTGAACGCGGTGGCCAATCTGGGATATGCCGAAGGCCGGTGGCTGGCGCCGGTCTTCCCGGGCGACACGCTGCGGTCGGTGTCCGAGGTGATCGGCCTGAAGCAGAATTCCAACGGGAAATCCGGGGTCGTCTATGTGCGCACCACCGGTTTGAACCAGAACGATCAGGCGGTGCTGGAATATGTCCGCTGGGTGATGGTGCGCAAGCGGGACCTGGACGCGCCGGCGCCCGAAACCGTGGTGCCTGAACTGGCGGAGGTGGTCGATCCTGAAACGCTGGTCATCCCGGAAGGGCTGGACTTTTCCCAATACGATTTCGCGCTGGCCGGAGAGCCGCACCGGTGGGGCGACTATGCCATCGGCGAAAAGATCGACCATGTGGATGGTGTGACGCTGGAAGAGGCCGAACACATGCTGGCCACGCGCCTGTGGCAGAATACGGCCAAGGTGCATTTTGACGCCACATTCCGCCCCGACGGCCAGCGGCTGATTTATGGCGGGCATATCATTTCTTTGGCACGAACGCTCAGCTTCAACGGTCTGGCGAATGCCCAGATGGTCGTCGGCCTGAACGGCGGCGCGCATGCGAACCCCGCCTTTTCCGGGCTGACGGTCAAGGCGTGGTCTGAAGTTCTGGATAAGGCGGAAACGGTGGCGCCCGGCGTTGGCGCGCTGCGGTTGCGCCTGGTGGCGACCACCGCCGGAACCGAACCCTTCGTGCTGCGCGGCGAGGACGGGAAATATCTGCCGGGCGTTCTTCTCGATCTGGATTACTGGGCGCTGATACCGGTCTGACCGGAGGTTCGCAGCGCAGCCGGCCAGAGAGCGCTGCGCGCCTTTGACTCCGGCCTTGCCCCTTCTGCGGGCCACGCGGGTGCAGCTTCGGCGGCGGGGCTTTGGCGATGTGATCACAAGACATTTTGACGTGATCACATACGTCCCGGTTTTGCCGCCGTTGCGCCAATACACCGCGCCTTTGGTGCGGGTTGACGCGCTGACTCCAAAAAAAAAGCTGCTATCACCGTTCAAAACCACCGCCGCATACCTTTCGAAAGGATGACCCATGGCTGATGTGAACCGGGGCAACCGCCCGCTTTCGCCGCATCTGCAGATCTATCGCCCGCAGCTCACCTCGGTAACGTCGATCTTCACACGTATCACCGGCAACGCGCTTCTGCTGGCCGCGTTGCTGGTCGTCTGGTGGTTTCTGGCGGCAAGCTATGGCCCCGAGTATTACGCGACGGCGGACGCGGTGCTGACGTCGTGGATCGGGAACATCATCATGGGGCTGTCGGTCTGGGCGCTGTGGTATCACGCGCTGGCAGGTGTGCGGCACCTGATCTGGGATACCGGCCACGGGCTTGAGGTCGCGGTGGCCGAAAAGCTGGGCCTGGCGGCGATTGCCGGATCCTTCGTGCTGGCACTCATCACTTTCATCGCTGTCTGAGGAGCTAGAGCGACATGGCCTATTTGACCGACCGCAAGCGTGCCACGGGCATGGGGTCCGCAAAAACCGGGACCGAGCATTTTTGGAACATGACGGTGTCGTCGGTGGCGCTGCTGCTGCTGATCCCCTTCTTCGTCTTCACCGTGGGCCCGATGATCGGCGCGCCCTATGAAGAGGTGGTTGCCTATTATTCCCGGCCGTTCCCGGCCATCGTGGCGGGCCTGACCCTGGTGGTCGGCATGCTGCATTTCAAGAACGGCGTTCAGGTCGCGATCGAGGATTACGTGCGCGGGCTGGCGCGCAAGATCCTGATCATCGCGACGGTCTGCCTGAGCTACGCTGCGATCGGCACCGGGCTGTTTGCCCTGGTTCGCCTCGCCCTGTGAATTGACGGAGCTTAACCCAATGGCTGCATACGAATATGAATCCCACGATTACGACGTGGTTGTGGTGGGTGCCGGCGGCGCGGGGCTTCGCGCGACGCTGGGCATGGCTGAACAAGGGCTGCGCACGGCCTGTGTGACCAAGGTCTTCCCGACCCGGTCGCATACGGTGGCCGCACAGGGGGGCATCGCGGCCTCGCTGGGCAACATGGGTCCCGACAGCTGGCAGTGGCACATGTACGACACCGTGAAAGGGTCGGACTGGCTGGGCGATACGGATGCCATGGAATATCTGGCCCGTTCGGCCCCGGCGGCGGTGTACGAGCTGGAACATTACGGCGTGC
>JAGQRU010000230.1 GCA_020425105.1 Paracoccaceae bacterium | reverse complement strand
TGACGAAGACCTCGCCATGTTCAAACGGCGACATCGTGCCCGGATCGACATTCAGATAGGGGTCGAGCTTGCGCAGGCGGACCGTGAAGCCGCGGGCCTGAAGCAGAGCGCCGAGCGCGGCCGAGGCCAGGCCCTTGCCAAGCGACGAAACCACACCGCCGGTGATGAAGATATAACGTGTCATGTCAGGCTGCCCCCCGCGACAAGCTCGATTCGGCAAAACGCCTCGCGCACGCGAAACGAAGCATCACGGGATTAAAGAGATACAATATTTAGGGGTGATCCGCAACATGCGGTGGGCATGTCGCGGGAATTTTCAGCCGGCTGTAGCCGGAATCACTCCGCCCTGGGGGGCAGTGCGGGGGTGTCGCTGGCCGATGGCGGCAGCAGGTCCCCGCCGCCGGGAAGGGTCGGGGGCAGCGGGGCTTCGGGTTGCGCCGGTGCCTCGGCAGCGGGCGCGCCCAGACGGTCCAGCACCGAACTGTCAGATGCGTTCTTGGCCGCAACGATGGTCAACGTGATCGAGGTCGCGATGAAGGCCGCGGCAAAGCCCCAGGTGAGCTTGCCGAGTGCGGTGGCCGCGCCCCGGCCGCTCATCACGCCGCCGCCGCCGCCCATGCCAAGCCCGCCCCCTTCGGAGCGTTGCAGCAGGACGATGCCGATCAGGCAGAGCGCCAGAACGAGATGGACGATAAGCAGGACGTTTTCCATGAACCGGGGCCTTCGTTGGATCAGGCTGCTACTTATGGGAAGAGCGGGGCCATCGCAACCCCGCGATGGCGTCGGCAGGGCACTGCCGGACCGCAGCGGATGCAAGGGGCGCCGCGCGGCGGATTTTGGCCATTAACGCAATGTCAAATGCGAGTCGGGCAGAGTGGCGGTTGGCATTCAGCACTCTGATTTGAAGTAGACACGAAAATGTTCACTCCCTCGATCATCGGCTCCGGGCTCGCAGGATATCGGTTTCTGCAAAGCACGAAAGACGCACAGATGCAGGCGTTTGAACGCGCGCCCGAAGTCGCGAATGATATGGCGCGCTTCAAGGAGCGGATCAAGGATATCAAGACCGTCGATCAGCTGATGGACGACCGTGCGCTGCTGCGGGTCGCGTTGGGGGCGTTTGGGCTCGATGAAGATATCGACAATACCGTGTTTATCCGGCGGGTGCTTGAATCCGACCTGACGGATCCAAGGTCGACCGCCAACCGCCTGTCCGACAAACGGTATCAGGCGCTGGCCAAGACATTCAACTTCGCCGGTACCGATGGTGCGAACCTGCCGGGGTCTTCCGATATGGACGACATCCGGAAGGAATTGCTGGCGGTCGGCAGTGTCGACGCATTGTTTCAGAACACATCGCTGCTGGACCGGACGCTGAAAGCCTTCGATCTGGAACAGCACAAGGACCAGACCGTGTTTCTGAAGACGGTCCTGACATCGGATCTTGAAGACACAACATCGCTGCCTTACCGGCTGGGCGATCCGAAATTCGTGGCGGTTGCGCGGGCGTTTCAGGGGGTGGGGAT
Source organism: Paracoccaceae bacterium (assembly GCA_020425105.1). Taxonomy (GTDB): domain Bacteria; phylum Pseudomonadota; class Alphaproteobacteria; order Rhodobacterales; family Rhodobacteraceae; genus Meridianimarinicoccus. The sequence goes on along the minus strand of JAGQRU010000230.1, from coordinate 2,987 downwards.
CGAATTGTCGGCCACCCTTCTGTCGCAGGTCAGCAAAAGCGTGGCGGCCAAATTGCAGGGGCTCGGAAGCCCTGACGACCTGCTCAAGGATCCGATCCTGACGCGCAGTGTGCTGAGCGTCTACGGCCTGGAAGACGACCGCAACAACACCTTCTTTCTGAAGCAGGTGCTGGACAGCGACCTGTCGGACCCGGCATCGTTCGCCAATGGGCTGCGGGACCCGCGTTATGCCCAAATGGCCGCCGATCTGGGGTTTCAGAAGGCTGCCACCGCCGAAACCTCCATCTATGCTTATACCGATCTGCTGGAGGACAGGCTCCTGGGTTTGGGCAGTTCGGATGACCTGCTCAACGATCCCGAACTCTTGCGCGCCACGCTGGATATTCTCGGGTTGGCCGATGACTACGATGCACGGTTCAACAAAGACGTGTTCCTGAAAAGCGTGCTGGATTCAGATCTGAACGATCCGCTGTCCGTCGCCAATCTGGAAAGCGATACCCGCTATCAGGCGCTGGCCTCGGCGTTTGGATTTGGCGAAATCCTGACGGCCGAGGCGGCGTTTGTGTCCGGCGGCGGTGTGCTCGACGCTGCGGTGAGTGCGCAAATCAAGGAAGACGCTCAAAGCAAGCTGATCAACCTGATCGACACCGTGGGCGCGCGCAAGACCCCTCTCGCTGACGTCTCGGCATTTTTCACCGATCTGGACGCCATGCTGGCCGTGACGGATTTCTTCGCCGTGCCCATGGGGAAGCTGACCAGCTATACCCATCGCGTCATGTTGGCCTTCGCCGACGATCCCGACGCGCTCTTCCTGCCGCGCAATGACCCACGCTATCGGCAGATGTACGACGCCATGGATTTCCGGCCGCAGAGCACCGAAAGAACCTATCCCGCCGGGTTCGCCGAGGCGGTGACCGAAATGTTCCTGGAGCGGCAATTCGAAATCAAGGTCGGCGAGGTCGATCCCGACCTGCGGATCGCGCTGTCGATGGAAAGGGAACTGACAGAAGCTGCGAACCGCGTGTCGACCAATGACGGCCGCTGGTTTACCGTTCTGGCCTCGCAGCCTCTGCGAGCAGTGTTCGAAGGTGCGTTCCGGTTGCCGAATTCTTTCGCGATGCTGGACATTGATCGCCAGGTATCGGATCTGAAATCGAAGACCGAACAGGCCTTCGGCACTTCGGATATCATGGAGCTTCTTGCCCCCGACAGGCTTGAACAGATCCGGCAGCGATATCTGGCGACGATCGTTCCGGCGGCGGCCAACCCGGCGGTCAGCCTGCTTGCCAGCAGCGGCGCATCGCAAGGGCCGCTGCTGAATCTCTTGTTCTGATCCCGGGTCCGACACCTGTCGGATCGGCAGGGTGGGCGCCGCTTCCCATGGCGATACCGCGGCGTTCGGCGCACCGTGCCGCGCGTGCCATGGCCCGGGCAGCCTAACGCGGGTGCAGCCATTTGGGCAGGAAGCTATAGGCATCCCGCGTCATCGCGGCGTCGAAGGGAATGCCCTTTTCGGTCAGCATCTTTTTCAGACTGCCGTCGTTAAAGGCGTCGAAAGTGTCCGTCGCGCCGCCAAGATGGGTGCCCGCGACGAAGATCTGCGGGATTGTGGGCGCTCCGGTGATATTGCGCAGAACGGTGCGGATGTCTCCTCCCCTGTTATCCTTCTGAAAGGCCACGGAATCCAGATCGACCGAGCGATAGGTGATGCCGGCTGCCGCAAACATCTTTCGGACCGACCAACAGAATTCGCACCATTCCAGCGCGAACACGACCACCGGCTGTTCGGCATCCGACAGGACGCTCTCCACGAAGGCTATGGCCTCGGGCTTGGCCTCTTCCTGAGGCGCGGGGGCGGCGCCGGGGGCGCTTGCAGACACGTCGAAGCGGAACCGGGGCGTGGAGGCGGCGATCTCCATCTCTTCGTCGGTCATGGTTTCGGACACACTGTCAAACAGCGGGGTGGACAAATAGCGCTCGCCCGTATCGGGGATCATCGCCAGAATGCGCGCGCCCTCGGGCGCCGTTTCCGCGACTTTCAGGGCCCCGGCGAAGGTTGCGCCGCCGCTGATGCCGCACAGGATGCCTTCCTTGGCGGCCAGATCATGGGCGCATTTCAGCGCGTCGGCGCCGGCGACCGGCTGAAAGCGGTCGATCCACTCCGCCGTCAGCACATCTTCGGCGAGCTTGGGGATGAAATCCGGCGACCAGCCCTGCATCAGATGGGGCCGGAAATTCGGATGGCTGGCAGAGGGGCTGCCGTCCGCGGCGCGCGGCTGGGCAATGCCGCTGGACAGAAGCTGCGAGTTGTCCGGTTCCACGGCGACAATCTGGGTATCCGGGCTTTCCGCCTTCAATACCCGCGACACGCCTTTCAGGGTGCCGCCCGTGCCGAACCCGGTCACCCAGTAGTCCAGCCGCAGTCCGGCGAAATCGGCCAGGATCTCGCGCGCGGTGGTGCGCGAATGGGTGTCCGGGTTCGCTTCGTTTTCAAACTGCCGCGAACTGAACCAGCCGTGCTTGGCCGCCAGTTCGCGGGCCTTTTCGATCATGCCCGTGCCCTTTTCGGATGCCGGCGTCAGGATGACCTTGGCGCCCAGAAACCGCATCAGCTTGCGCCGTTCGACGCTGAAATTTTCCGCCATGGTGATGACGAGCGGATAGCCTTTCTGGGCACAGACCATCGCCAGCCCGATCCCGGTATTGCCCGAGGTCGCTTCGATCACCGTCTGCCCGGGTTTCAGGCTGCCGTCGCGTTCGGCCGCTTCGATCACCCCAAGCGCCAGACGATCCTTGACCGATCCCAGCGGGTTGAACGCTTCAAGCTTCACGTAAAGCTCCACATGACGCGGCGCGATATTGTTGATGCGCACGATCGGCGTATTGCCCACGGTATCGAGGATGGAATTTTTTAGACCCGACAATGGTGCCTCCTCTGACCAGCGAATGGCGATCTGCCAAGGCTAGGTCATGTTGACAAAACGGAT
>JAGQRU010000229.1 GCA_020425105.1 Paracoccaceae bacterium | reverse complement strand
GTGATCAACATGGCCCATGGCGAATTGGTGATGCTGGGCGCCTATACGACCTTCGCGGTTCAGGAGATCATCCGATCCTCTGCCCCGGCGCTTTTCGACTGGTCGCTTCTGATCGCGGCGCCGCTGGCCTTCCTTGTCGCCGGCGGCGTGGGCGTGGCCATCGAACGGGGCTGCGTGCGGTTCCTCTATGGCCGCCCGCTGGAAACGCTTCTGGCCACATGGGGCGTCAGCCTGATCCTGCAACAGACCGTGCGGTCGATCTTCGGCCCCAACAACCGCGAGGTCGGCAACCCGTCCTGGATGTCGGGCGCGTTTGACCTGGGCCAGATGACCATCACCTATAACCGGCTGTGGATCCTCTTTTTCGCGCTGACGGTGTTTGCGGTGCTTCTGTTCGTGATGAAGCGCACCCCCATCGGGCTGCAAATGCGCGCGGTGACGCAGAACCGGGCCATGGCGGCCAATATGGGGATCCGCACCGGATGGGTCGATGCGATGACCTTCGGCCTTGGCGCGGGCATCGCCGGTCTGGCCGGTGTCGCGCTGAGCCAGATCGACAACGTGTCGCCGAACCTTGGCCAGAGCTATATTGTCGACAGCTTCATGGTCGTGGTGTTCGGCGGCGCCGGGAATATCTGGGGCACGCTGGCCGGGGCGTTTTCCATCGGCATCGCCAACAAGTTCCTGGAACCCTGGACCGGCGCCGTGCTGGCCAAGATCCTGGTGCTCGTGTTCATCATTCTGTTCATCCAGAAACGTCCGCGCGGGTTGTTCGCCGTGCGCGGCCGGGCGGTGGAAAGTTGAGCGCGCGTCGGCCGACAGTGCCGGGCGCGGGGATGCTCCCGCCCGTCGTTGCCGCTGCCGCGGCGCCTCCCGTTGGGCCCGGCAGCGCGGCCTGCGGCCCCGCTGCGGCCCTGCCCGCCTCTTGCCTCTCTCATAAGACCGGAGCCTTGCCATGCACCTGATCGACCGCAGAATGGGGATCTTCCTTGCCGGGCTGTTCATCCTGACCGTGGCCATCCCTGCGGGCAACCTGCACATGGACGGCCAGCCGGTGCCGTCCTACGTCGTATCGCTGCTGGGCAAGTATCTGTGTTATGCGCTGCTGGCGGTCGCGCTGGATCTGGTCTGGGGCTATTGCGGGATCCTGAGCCTTGGCCATGGCGCCTTCTTCGCCTTGGGCGGGTATGCCATGGGCATGCATCTGATGCGTGAAATCGGCGACCGGGGGGTTTATGCCAACCCTGACCTGCCGGATTTCATGGTCTTTCTGAACTGGGACGCCCTGCCCTGGTACTGGTACGGGTTCGACATGTTCGGATTTGCCTGCCTGATGGTGCTGCTGGCGCCGGGCGCTCTGGCGCTGGTCTTCGGCTGGTTCGCGTTCCGGTCACGGGTCACCGGCGTCTATCTGTCGATCATCACACAAGCGATGACCTTTGCCCTGATGCTCGCGTTCTTCCGCAACGAAATGGGGTTTGGCGGCAATAACGGGCTGACCGATTTCAAGGACGTGCTGGGATATGACCTGCAAACAGACACCACCCGCGCGGGCCTGTTCGTTCTGTCCGCGCTGGCGCTGGCCGTCGGGCTGCTGGTCGCCAAGGCCATCACGGCATCGAAGCTGGGAAAGGTGCTGATCGCCGTGCGCGACGCGGAAAGCCGGACCCGGTTCCTGGGGTACCGGGTGGAACATTACAAGCTCTTCGTCTTCGTCGTCTCGGCCATGATGGCGGGCGTCGCGGGCGCGCTTTACACGCCGCAGGTCGGCATCATCAACCCCGGCGAATTCAGCCCCGCGAACTCCATCGAGATCGTGATCTGGGTGGCGCTTGGCGGGCGCGGCACGCTGGTCGGCGCCGCCATCGGCGCCATCCTCGTGGCGCTGACCAAGTCGCTTCTGACCGGCTGGCTGCCCGAGGCATGGCTGTTCGCGCTTGGCGCTCTCTTCATCTTCGTGACCCTGTTCCTGCCGACCGGCGTTTTGGGCCTGATCGAAAGCATCTTCCGGAGGCCCCCGCCGCCCCGGATCGAAACCGGCGAGGAGGCCGAAGCATGAGCGTCCAGTTGTCGCTGAACGGCGTGTCGCGCAGCTTTGACGGGTTCAAGGCCATCAACGACCTGTCGCTGCATGTGGAAAAGGGAGAGCTTCGCGCCATCATCGGGCCGAACGGCGCGGGCAAGACCACGATGATGGACATCATCACCGGCAAGACCAAACCGGACACCGGCGAGGTCCTCTACGAGGGCTCGACCGATCTGACGGCGCTCGACGAGGCGGCGATCGCCAACCTCGGGATCGGCCGCAAGTTCCAGAAGCCCACCGTCTTC
>JAGQRU010000228.1 GCA_020425105.1 Paracoccaceae bacterium | reverse complement strand
CACGGATCAGATGGGCGATGGCCTGCAGGATCATCAGCGCGAAACTGGTGGTGATGATCAGCTTGATCGGCCACAGATAGGGGCGCCATGCGGTGGGGCTGCGTTCGCCGCCGTACTGGAAGGAATACATGGTGCTGTCGATCCCGCCCCACAGCAGAACACCCAGATAGGCGATCAGGAACAGCACGGTGATGGCATCCACCTGCGCCTTTCGCCGGTCCGACCATTCGCCGTAAAGCAGGTCCATGCGCACGGCCGAGCCCAGCTGCATGGAATAGGGGCCGCCCAGCACGTAATAGGCCACCATGGTGAACTGCGCCATTTCCAGCGTCCACAGCGACGGCAGGAAGAAGGTCTTGGAAATCGACGACCAGAGCAGGATCCCCATCATCACGAAGATCCCGTACATCACCACCCGGCCGATCCACCGGTTTGCCCGGTCCACCGCATGAACGAAGGCCCGCAGGCCGTTCATGAAGCCGGACCCGCCGGAACGGGCGCCCCGTCCAGTGCCCCGTCCAGTGCCACGCCCAGTGCGGGCAGCGACACGCGCAGCAGATCCGCCAGCAGGGTTGCCATCGCGCCGCAGCCGCCCGCGTCCAGCAACAGATCGTTGCGGAATTCGACCATCACATTCAGATGCCCCGCCGGGACCGCGTGCCGTTCCAGCGTGTACAGAACCCCGTCCGCCGGCCCATAAGGCGCGTTCAGCGCCGACCGCAGCGGCGACAGTGCCCGCGCCTGCCGCAGCATCATCCGCGCCAGCCGGTCATCGCTGCTGTGCAGCAAGCCCAGTTCGACCTCGCGCTGCATGCCGTGATAGATCGGGGTGAAGCTGTGCAGCGTGACCAGCACCACCGGCGCCGCGCGCGCCGCCAGCAGATCTTCCAGCATGGTGTGAAACGGCTGGTGGATGTCGCGGGCGCGCAGCGCCTGGGCGTCGTCGTCCAGATCCAGATTGCCGGGCACAGCAATGGCTTCGCTTTGCGCCGGAAAGGCGCCCGCGCCGCCCGCAGGGCGATTGCAGTCATGCACCAGCCGCGACACCCGTCCCGCCACCAGCGGCGCGTCCAGCAGCACGGACAGCTGCTGCGACAATTCTTCGGCGCCGATGTCCCATGCGGCGTGCGACTGCCGGTCCTCGGCGGCCATGCCCAGCCCGTTCAGCGATGCCGGAATGAAATTGCTGGCATGTTCGCAGACCAGCACCACCGGCGACGCACCGGCGGGATTGACCAGTTCGCAGGCCGGGCCGTCGTCCGGCCCCAACAAGGTGGGAGCGTTTGGCGCTGTCATGTGTTACATTCGTTACAGAATTTTTCTGGCTGTCAACAAAATTTCGTAGACCCGCGATTGAGGCCCAAGTATCGTGCGCTGAAATGCAAAAAGATCCGGCAACACCCGCCCCCGCCTCGCCTTACGACATCGTCAAACATGTGATGCGGGACAGGATGGGCAGCCTGACACTTGCCGAACGGCAAGTGGCCAACGCACTGTTTCAGGATTACCCGGTTGCGGGTCTTCAATCCATTACCGAATTGGCCAAAAGCGCCCAGGTCTCGACGCCGACGGTGGTGCGTCTGGCCCGCAAACTGGGCTATGACGGGTTCACCGGCTTGCAGGAAGCGCTGCGGCGCGAGATCTCCGAACAGATCAAGAAGCCGATTTCCAAGCTCGCCGGAGCCGACGCCGGGACGTCGGACAGCCACAGCCTGTTCCGTTTCGCCGAAACTGCCGTGGCCAACATGCACAACACGCTCGCGCGGCTGGAAACCGGCAGTTTCGACACCGTGGCGGCGTTGCTGGCGGACCCGGACCGGCCGGTCTTCGTGGAAGGCGGCCGCATCACCCGGTCCAATGCCGATTACCTGTTCAACCATCTGCAGATTATCCGCCCGCATGTGACATCGCTGGGCCGGGCGCCGTCGGTCTGGCCGCAATACCTGCTGGATATGGATGACCGGTCAGTGTTGATCCTGTTCGACATCCGCCGGTACGAATCTGATCTGCTGAAGCTGGCGCGGCTGGGCAAGGAACGCGGCTGCACCCTGATCCTGTTCACCGATCAGTGGAACTCGCCCATCGCGGCGATTGCCGATCATGTCTTCAGCGTGATGGTCGAAGCGCCGTCGAGCTGGGATTCCACCATCGCGCTGATGCTGGTGCTGGAAACCATGATCGCCGAAGTGCAGATCCGTCTGAAGGACCTGAGCCGCGACCGGATCGAAACCCTGGAAGGCATGTTCACCGAAACGCGGCTGTTTCGCGATTTCAACTGACGCGCGGGTCAGGCCCAGCGGGGGCTGGTCTTGTCCAGAAACGCGGCGATCCCGTGGCGCGCCTCTTCGGTTTCCCAGACATCCGCAAGCCGTCGGATGGTGTCGTCGATCACTGCCGCGTCGATCCTGGGGCCAAGGCTGCGGGCCAGCGCCTTGGCTGCCCCCACCGCGCCCGGCGCGACGCTGAGATACGGGGCGATTTCAGCCTCCACCGCCGCGTCCAGCCCGTCGGCGGGCACCGCTTTCGCGACAATCCCCAACTCCGCGGCTTCCGCCGCGCCGAAAATGCGCGCCGACATGAAGACCCGGCGCGCCCGGCCTTCGCCCATCCGCGCCAGGACATAAGGCCCGATGGTCGCCGGGATCAGGCCCAGCCGGGTTTCGGTCAGGCCGAACCGGGTGTCCTCCGCCGCCAGGGTGACGTCGCACACGCAGGCCAGCCCGACCCCGCCCCCGAGCGCCGCGCCGTGAATCTGCCCGATCAGCGGCGTCGGCATTTCGTTCAAGGCCTGCAGCATGTGCGCCAGCTTGCGTGCCTCGGCCATGCGGGTGGCGCGGTCCGCTGCGATCTGGGCCTGCATCCAGCCAAGATCTCCCCCCGCGCAGAACATCTTTCCCGCCCCGGACAGCACGATGGCCCGGGTGGTCTCCGCCGCGCCCAGCGATCCGGCCAGATGGGTCAGATCCGCGATCATTTGCCCTGACAGGGCGTTGCGGCTGTCCGGCAGGTTCAGGGCGACCCGGACGACGCCCCGGTCGTCGCGACGGACCTGCAAGGTGTCGTAATCGGTCATGCGTGGGCTCTCAAATTGCGGGCGAAGTCGGCGGCGTCCTTCAGGCGGCCGGCGTCGATGCCGGTGTGATACCCGTGGTCCTGCAGCAGCGCGACCACGGCTTCGGTCGCGACATTGCCCCGCGCGCCGGGCGCATAGGGGCAGCCGCCCAAACCGCCGACGGCGGCATCGAAAACACGCAGGCCGGCGGAAAGACCCACCAGAATATTGTCCAGCGCCCGGCCTCCGGTATCGTGAAAATGCCCAGCGAGACGCGCGGCAGGCAAAACGCCCAGAACCGTATCGAGCATGGCCGCGACCGTCTTGGGCGTGCCGGCGCCAATGGTGTCGCCAAGGCTGATTTCATAGCACCCCATCGCCACCAGATCCGCCGCAACGCGCGCCACGGACGCGGGCGGCGTCGGCCCGTCAAACGGGCAGTCCGTGACACAAGACACATACCCGCGCACCGGCAGGTCCGCCGCCTTCGCCGCCTGCAGCAGCGGCTCGAACCGGGTCAGGCTTTCGGCGATGGAACAATTGATATTGGCCCTGCTGAAGCCTTCGGAGGCCGACGCGAAGACCGCGACCTCGTCCGCGCCCGCGGCCAGAGCCGCCTCAAACCCGCGCAGGTTCGGCGTCAGCGCAGCATAGGAAACGCCCGGCGCCCGGGCGATCCCGGCCAGAACTTCCGCCGCATCGGCCATCTGCGGGACCCATTTGGGGCTGACGAAGCTCGTCACCTCGATCCGCGAAAACCCGCAGGCGGACAGGCGGTCCACAAGCGCGATCTTGTCGGCGGTCGCGATCTGGGCGGCTTCATTCTGCAGCCCGTCGCGGGGTCCCATTTCGAACAGGGTGACGTGGTCAGCCATCCTCGGGCTCCAGCGCCAAAAGCAGCGTGCCATCGGTCACCTGATCGCCTTCGGCGGCCAGAATTTCGGCCACCACCCCGTCGCGGGGCGCCGTCAGCGTGTGTTCCATCTTCATCGCTTCCAGCACCAGCAGGGCATCGCCAGCGGTTACCTGCGCCCCGACTGTCGCGGTCACCGATTTGACCAGCCCCGGCATGGGAGCGACGATTTCATCCCCGCCGCCCGCATCGGCATCTGTATCGGCCAGCATGTCCGGCAGGGTGAAGCTGTGGCTGCGCCCCTGCAGGAAGACGGAAACCGCCGATGCGGTCACGATCACATCGGCACGGTAAAGCGCGCCGTTCTGGGCCACCTGAATGGCGGTGCCGCCCAGCGGCCGCACCTGCAGCGCCACCGCGCCGCCCGCGCCTTCGACCTCGAACCGCCCTTGCCCCAGCACCACCACGCGCTGTTCGAACCGGCCTGCGTCGGTGGTCAGCGCGATGTATTGCTTCGCCTCGCTCCAATGCCGCCAGCCGGCCAGCCGGTCCCAAGGGTCGGCGGCGCCGTTTTCCTTCAGCAGCCCCAGCCCGGCCAGCGCCGCAAGCGCCAGCGCCGCGGCAGGAGGCTCGGGCTGGCCGGTCAGGGTGGCCAGATCGCGGGCGATCAGGCCGGTATCCACGTCGCCCCGCGCAAAACCGTCATGCCGGGCCAGCGATCCCAGAAAATCCAGATTGGTCACGGCGCCTGCCACATGGCAATCGGCCAGCGCCGCACCCAGCATGTTCAGCGCCGACGCCCGCGACGGCCCGTGCACGATGATCTTGGCGATCATCGGGTCGTACCAGGGGCTGATTTCATCCCCCGGGCCGACGCCGCTGTCGATACGCACGGGGCCCCGGTCGAAGGCTACCCCGTCGGGAAAGGCCAGATGATCGAGCCGCCCGGTGGCGGGCAGAAATCCCTTGGGCACGTCTTCGGCATAGACGCGTGCCTCAAAAGCCCATCCGTCGATGGCCAGATCGTCCTGCGCGAAGGGCAGCGGTTCACCGCAGGCGACAGACAGCTGCAACGCCACGAAGTCGAGCCCGGTAATGGCTTCGGACACGGGATGTTCAACCTGAAGGCGGGTGTTCATCT
>JAGQRU010000227.1 GCA_020425105.1 Paracoccaceae bacterium | reverse complement strand
CCCTGCGTCGGCATCCGCGCGGTTCCGGTGGGCGAAGCGATGATGGCCTGCGTGCTGCTGGACCACCTGCTGCTGCATCGCGGACAGGTGGGCGAAGGGCTGCGCGGGCGGATCGGCTGAGACCACCGGCGAAAGGGGTCCTCCCGCCCGTCGCCGGACCGGACATCCGGTCCGCTCCCGTTGGGCCCGGCGCCGCTGACGCGGCGCGGGCGCCCTGCCGGGTCAGGCGCAGGCCCAGACCAGAGCCGCGGTCAGGCCTTTTTTGGGCGGGCCTGGCGCGACAGCTGCACCGCCAGAATCCCCGCCGTCACGATCAGCACGCCGATCCCGTCGGTCAGCCGCACCGGTTCGCCCAGCACCATCGCGGCGATGGCAACGCCGAAGACCGGGTTCAGGAAATGAAACGTCGCCGCCCGTGTCGCCCCCACGCGGTTGACCAGCACGAACCAGACGAAGGTCGCCGCCAGTCCCGGCACGATCACCGTATAGCTGAACGCCGCCACCAGCGGCCAGGACAGCGCCACGGGGCCCACGCCCATCACCAGCGGCGGCACCGCCAGAATAGCCGACCCGACCAGCATCTGCAGCCCGACGATCATCAGCAGATTGCCGCCCGACGACGCCCCGCGCACCGACAGCGTGGCCAGCGCCAGCGCGATCACCCCGATCACGCACAGCCCGATCCCCCACAGATCCGCGCCGCCGCTCAGCCGCGCGCCCATGATCAGGACAACCCCCACGACGCCCGCAACGAGCCCCGCCACCGCCGGCGGCGCCAGCCGTTCGCCGTAAGCCGCCCAGCCCGCCGCCGCCACGATCAGCGGCATGGTCGAGGCGATGATCGCCGCCAGAGAGGCTTCGACCGTCTGCATCGCCACGAAGAACAGCCCCAAGTACAAGGCGTTCTGGCACAGACCGAAGATCAAGGTCGCGCGCCACTGCCCGCGTGTCAGGCGCCAGGATTGCCCCATCATCCGCGCCAGGGCGACGGCGATCAGGCCGGAGATCAGAAATCGCAGCGACAACGACGCCACCGGCGGCGCTTCGGCCACGATGATCCGCGCCGAGCTGAAGGCCGAGGACCACATGAAGGCGAATGCCAGCCCCATCATGATTGCCTTGAAATCCATGCATCGCTCCAAACGAAAAAGGGCCGCCAGAGCGACCCTTCTCATGAATTTCCGCGAAGTTCCAGCCGGGGCCGGTCAGTCGTTGACGCTGTCCTTCAGCGCCTTGGCGAGCGTGATCTTGACCACCTTGTCGGCGTCTTTCTTGATCTGCTCGCCCGTGGCGGGGTTGCGCACCATACGCTCCGGCCGCTCACGGCAATAGAATTTCCCGACGCCCGGCAGAGTGACCGCGCCGCCGCCAGCCACTTCCTTGGTGATCAGCCCGGTGATGGCGTCCAGTGCCGCCGAGGCGGTCTTCTTGTCGGCTCCCATCTCGTCTGCCAATGCAGCTACCAGTTGTGCCTTCGTCATAGGTTTTGTCATTGAAGCCTCCTCAGCCTGCCACCTGTCGATTTGCGTCAGTCTAGCGGGAAGCGATTCCCCCATACAACGGTTTTCGCTAGCATTTGCTGGGGATAAGCACCGTTTTTGTCGCTTTTTCAGGGCTCACAGGAAGGCCGTTTCCTCAAACGACCGCAGCTTGCGGGAATGGATTCGGTCCAGCGGCATGTCGCGCAGAAGCTCCATCGCGCGGATCCCGATTTCCAGATGGCGTGAAACCTGGGTGCGATAGAAATCCGACGCCATGCCGGGCAGCTTCAACTCACCATGCAGCGGTTTGTCGGACACGCACAGAAGCGTGCCGTAGGGCACCCGGAAGCGGAACCCGTTTGCGGCGATCGTCGCGCTTTCCATGTCCAGCGCGACGGCCCGCGATTGGCTGAGCCGCTGGACGGGCCCCGTCGGGTCGCGCAATTCCCAATTGCGGTTGTCGATGGTCGCGACAGTGCCGGTGCGCATGATGCGCTTCAGCTCATATCCCTGAAGCTGGGTGATTTCGGCCACGGCCTGTTCCAGCGCCACCTGAATTTCCGCCAGCGGCGGGATCGGCACCCAGATCGGCAGATCGTCATCCAGCACGTGGTCTTCGCGCAGATAGGCATGGGCCAGCACGAAATCGCCCAGGCGCTGCGAATTCCGCAGCCCGGCGCAGTGGCCCACCATCAGCCAGGCATGGGGGCGCA
>JAGQRU010000226.1 GCA_020425105.1 Paracoccaceae bacterium | reverse complement strand
GCGTCAGATGCGCGACCAGCGCGTCATGCACCTTGCGTTTGTAGAATTCGGTATCGCCAATCTTAGGGCGGAAGCGCAGGGTGAATTCCACCGCGACCTCTTCGAAACGCGGGTTGGCGACCTCAAGCCGGACGAAGGGCGACAGCCGCGCGCGCAGGAACCGGGTCACCGCCTCAAGCGTGCCGGTGTCGGTGTAGGGGCGCAGCGGATCGGCCGGGGCATTCGGGCCCAGCTGCGGCACGCAGATCACGGTCACCGCGCCAGGACGCAATTCGTCATCGCCGCGCACCCGCCCGCTGCCGTCGCGCATCAGCGCGGTGATGGGCAGGCATTTGACCCGGTAGAGCGCCGGAAAGGCCTCCAGCACCAGCGCTTCGACGTCCCACGGGGTGATGGCGCGGTTCTTGTGGCGCATCCGCTCGGACACGCGGGTGCGGAAGGGCGCTGCCGCTTCTTCGGGCGCACCACCGAAGGAGGGAAACGGCTGGACGATCTTGGCCACCGCCGGGTCGGGAAGCTGCAGCTTGGCGATGGTGCCCGCTGCCAGAGGCTCTGTCAGCCGCGCGGGGTCGTTGCCCCGGTCGGCGAACTCGGCCCGTTCGGCATGGATATGCACCGCCAGCAGCCGGTTGACCGCCGCCGCGTTCTGGCCCACGGACAGGCGGATCCAGGTCAGCCCGTCGGGATAAAGCGTCTGCGCCCCGCCGCCGCCGCGCGGCAAAGACAGGGCCAGAAGCCCCGACCGGGTCAGGTTCGCGGTCCCGTCTTCCACATCCTGCGCTGCCAGCCGCTGCCAGCGGTTGCCATCCAGCACGTCCACCGACAGCGCGGGCGGCACCAGCAGCGGATCGCCCGACCCGGGCAGCACCTGACACAGAAACGACACCCGCGCGGGGCCGTCGAAATCCTCCAGCCCGATCAGGATCGCACCGTCGTAATCGGTTTCCGGGAACAGCCGGCCATCGGCCTGCGCCGCCCGCGCGCCGAAGGGACCAAGTTGGGAAAACGCGGCCACCGGCATCGCGCGCGAGACATAATCGGCGGTGATCGCGGCCAGTTCGGGCACGAACGGATCGCGCGGCACCTTGCCCGTGGCATCCACCGGCCCGTCGCCCAGCACAAGAACGCCCAGAAACTTGCCGCTTTGCGCTTCGGGGTTGCGGGTGTTCACGCCGGGGCCGGCGTAATATTTCGCCCCGCCCGCGATGGCGATCATCGCCCGTGTCAGTTCCAGCGCATAGGCCCCGTGGCCGAAATCCGCGCCCAGATCGAACCGCAAATACCCGGTGCGGCTGTCGGCGGTCAAAGGCGGGTTGTCCGGCGTCATCGGCGCCAGACCGTCGATCTGTGCGGCCCCGGTCGACGTCATCGGGTGACGCGCGGCGTCATCGAGCCCCAGATCCGCCTTGCCCGCCTTCGTCCAGCCCCCCCGCGACAGGACATATTCGGTGGGGTTGTACCCGCCCGGCGCGGTGTCGAGGAAAGAGGTCGACGCCCCATAAGGCGTCTTCCAGGTCAGCGCGAAACTGAGCTGCGCGATACGCTTGGCAAAGATCTCGGCCGATCCGATGTGAAAACTCGCGCCCTTGTCCGGGCGGGCGCCGAACGGCGCGAAGGTCTTGGCCACATCGGCGGTGGCGCCATCGGCCAGAACCGTCAGATTCTTCAGCCCCTGCGCTTCGGTCTGTACCGTCACCTGCCGGGCGGTGACATCGCGCAGGCGGGCGAAGGCGGCAGGCCCCGCCGCGTCGAAATCGAAGGTGATTTCGGCCACCGGCAGACCGGGGGCATGTTCGGTGCCATGCAGATCCGCGTCGCAGGGCACCACCGACGGATCGTCGGGGCCCAGTTCGGCCACCAGTTCCAGAAACGGCCGCTTGACCGTGCGCGCGGGTTTTTCGGGTGCAAACTTGTCCGACTTCCACCCGGGGCGGCCCTTCAGGGTCAGACGGCTGGCGGCGGGCGCCACCATGTCGGCCTTCGTCCCTTTTGCGGTCGCCGCGGCGCTGGTTGCCGCGAACGCGGTTTTCGGCGTCTTGGCGGGTTTGGGCTTTGATCCGGTCCAGCCGGTTTCGTGCAGCGGCGCGCGCGGGGTTACGGTCGTTTCCTCGACGCCCAGCCGCGCGGTTGCGTCCACGTCCAGCCAACCGTCGGCCCCGGTCAGGCGCATGCGGAACGCGCCCGGCAGCGACGTTTCCGCCTGAGCGACATCCAGATAGGCGCGCAGGACGATCTTGCGCTGCCCTTCGCGCAGAAACAGCGCCCGGTCGGCAACCGCGAACCCGATCCGCGCGGCCGGAGCCGCAGCAGGCCCGAACGGCGCGAAGTCTCGGGCGTCCGGGGGCAGGTCGATCTCGCCCACCCCATCGGCGGAGGCCAGCACCGGCGCCGCGCGCGGGACCAGCCCGGTCGCGGTCGCGGTCATGCGCAGCCCGGCCAGTTCGCCGATCTTGCTTGGATAAAGCACCAGATCGCGTACCAGCGCGAAGTGCACCGGCATCCCCGCCCCATCCTTGCCCGCGCGCAGCGCCGTGCCAGCGCGGATCAGCGCCGGGTCGCGGCCCTTGGCCAGTTCGAACACCACATGCGCGCTGTCTGCGGACGCCGCGCGCGGCCGCAGGCGCAGCACATCGCGCAGATAGAACGACAGATGCCGGTCGGTAAATCCGTTCAGATCCGCCTGCGCATGGCGGAAGAGCTGCAGGAAGGCGATCCACAGCCCCATCTGCGGCGCATGCGCGGCATGGGTTTCGAGCGCCAGCGCCAGATCCCGGGCCGCGCGCTGGCGCAATGCCTCGATCCCGTCGTGGATCTGCGTAATGGCGCGGGTCAGCAGCCCGTAGCCCAACAGGTCTTCGACCTGCGCAAATTCCGGGTGCAGGCTGCCCGGGGGCACCTGATCATAGGGCGTCTGGTCCGCGTCCTGCGCCGCATAGAACGCCGCCCAGTCGGCTTCGGGCAGCGCGCCAAACAGGGCCGCGGGCAGGCCCAGAAGCGCCAGATCCGCCGCCTGCGTCACCACCGGCCCCGCGACCGAACCCAGCCGGAACCGGGCGTCGCCCGGCGCGCCATCAAGGTTGAAATCGGCGGGCATGAGTGCATCGGCGGGGAACAGCCCCACCTCGCCCGGCAAACCGCCCTTGGCCAGGCTCAGAAGCTGCCCCAGCGGCCCGGCAAGGCTGCGCGCCATGATCTGCGGCGCGTCCCGGCGCAGGATATGGTCGGGCGGCAAGCGGTAAAGAAGCTCCGCCGCCTGCGCCAGAAGCCCCGGCGCCAGATGGCACCAAAGCTGCGCATAAGGCGTCAGAACCACCGGATCGCGCGTCGGGTCGGCCATCAGCCAGCCGCCCAGATCCGCCTGAACGGCACGGAAATCCGCCACCGGCAGCTTCGCCAGCGCCGCGAGGGCCGAGGTCACTTCGTTTTCGAAGAACGCCGCGAAGGTCCCCGCTTCGGTGTTGTCGGCATCGTAGAACTTCAACTGCCGGGCAAAGCGCTGCCCGAACAGGATCAGATCCGCCAGATCGCGTTCGTCGGGGCGGAAATAATCGCCCGCCAGCGCCGCCAGCCGGCGGTCGGCCTGCGACAGGCCTTCACGCGGCAAGGGTCCGCGCCGGTCGCATCCTGTGGCGTCAGATACCGGCATTTCCTGCCTCCGGCAGATAATAGGGCAGCACCATGTTGAACCGCGAATTCACCCCCCGCACCCGATAGACAACGGTCAGGTCGAGCCGCCCCGCAGGCGCATCGAAGGCCACCGAAATGTCTTCGGCATCGATGCGCGGTTCATGAAACAGGATCGCGTCGCGGGCCATCTGTTCGATCCATGCCAGACGGGTGGTGTTCATCGCGGCGAAAAGCTCGCCATCCAGCGCGGCGCCGAAATCGGGACGCATCAGACGTTCGCCCAGAGCGGTCGAAAAGATGATCCGCAGGGATTGTTCGATATCGGCGATCCCTTCGGCCATCACCGCCGACGCCCGGGCCGCATCGAAGCTGGGCGGGAAGGCCCAGCCGCGACCGATGAAGGGATCTTCCAGTGCCATGCGCTCAGCCTCCGATGATCACGTTGGGCGACCCGGTCAGGATCGTGCCGCCATGGCTGGTGGTGTCGCCGACCCGCGCCGCCGGTTTGCCTTCGATCATCACCGTGGACGACCCGGTCATCACCGACGCAGACGGCCCGCAGCAGACCGCATGATCGGATCCGGCGCCGCGCGCCGCGGGCAGTCCGTTCACCAGCACCGCCGCCGCCCCCGGACCGACCAGCGGGCCGCCCACATGCGGCACCAGCCCGGTGACCATCGGACAGACCTGAAAATCGGATATGCGCGCGGAAGGAGGCATGTGTCGTCCTGTCAGTTGATTTGCACCAGAGATCCCTTGAGCACCGACACCCCGCCCGAGCTGAGCTCGGCCCCGGCGCTGCCGGTAATCTTGACCTGAGCATTGGCCGAGATGTCCAGATTGACGCCTTCGAGGGACAGGTCGCGCTTGGCCGACAGGGTCAGCACCCCGTCCGTGGCGATGGTGATGCCGCTGGCGTCCAGCGTGATGCGGTTGCCGTTGTCGTCTTCCAGCACCGCCTCGCCCGCGTCTTCATCCAGGCTCAGGCGCAGACCCGCGGGGGTTTCCAGACGGGCGGCGATCTTGTCGTCATCGAAGGCCAGCCGCATCCCCGACCGGGTCACGATGGCCTTTTCATGGTTGTCGTCGCTGCCCGGCAGCGGCGACGGCTTGGCGCTGGAATGCAGCGCGCCAAGGATCACCGGATGGCGCGGGTCGTCGTCCAGAAACCCCACGACGACCTCGTCATTGATCTCGGGCCGAAAGGCAGTGCCGCGCCCGTCGCCTGCGTCCAGCAGCGCCTGACGCGCCCATAAATCGCCCGCCGCGTCGGCGCCCAGCAGAGGCAGGCGGATCTGCAGCCGGTCTTCGCCAGCCGGATCGCCTTCCAGCGCCAGGACGACCCCGATCTGTAGCCCGCTGACCGGCGCCATGGCGCCCAAGGCGGCAGGCGCGGGCGCTGAGGGGAACCGCTCGGCATGCGGACGCGGATCGCGGCCCAGCCCGATTTCGCAGGTCCAGCTGCCGCGCCGGATCCGGTGGCAGGTCGTAGCGATTTCGCCTTGCCCGTCAAAGCGGCGGCCGAACCCGGCCAGATCCACCAGCGCCCCGGGGACCAGTTCGACCGCGCCGTCAATCTCCACGGTCCCGCGCATCCCGGCACGGCGCGACCGCGCCACCCGGCCCAACGCGAGCCCGTCGAGTTCTGCCAGATCCAGCGCGCCCGCATGATGCAGACCGGCCCGCTGGGCCGTACCGGCCAGCCGCGCCCCAGCGCTGTTGCCCGGCATGACGCGCGCGTCGTCATCGCTGCTGCTGCGCGCGACGTCCTGATCCGCGGGCGACCAGGCCAGCAAATCGGCGCCTTCGATGGCGGGTTCGGCGTCGAGCCCCATATCCGCCGCATAAACGTTACGCCCGAATTCGGCCCGGGCCACCGCGACGCCGCCTGCCGAGGGCAAGCCGATCCGGACCGTTCCGTCCAGAACCGTAACCTGACGCCCCGCCGCTTCGGCGCGCATCACCAGAAAGTCCCAGTCGGTCATCTGATGCTGGACAATCTGCGGATGGACGACATCCGTGGCATCCACATCCGCCCGCAGCGTGCTGTAGGCGGCGATGATGTCTTCGGCCACGTCGCTGTCGCTGCTGTCCAGAAAATGGCGTGACCGGCGGGCCTGTGTCATGGCGATCGCGGCATCGGCCAGATCCAGCACCAGCCGGGTGCCGATGCCCGGCCGCAGCGTCACCCGGTGCCCCATCACCACGCCCTTGAACAACGTCCCCGGACGCAAGTCGTGGCTGGCCCGCACTTCCACTTCGGTGCCCGGCGCAAAGGTATCGGAGGCGGACAGGGTAAAATCCTGCCGGGCGGCATCGCCATCGCTCAGTTCCAACCGGGCGCGGGGGATCCGGTCATGGGCGCGCCGGACCTCCAGCGACACGACCTCGGTCTCGGGTCCCAGAACCTGCCCGGACACGACCAGTTCCACCGTTACAAGATGCGTGGCGCCGTCCATCATGCCGGATCCTCCAGCGGCGGCAGATAGACCGCCCGGCCCGTCTCCAGCGCCCGCAGCGTGTCGAGCCCGTTGGCGGCGGCCAGATCGACGCAATAGGCCGGGTCGCCATAGACCTGCGCCGCCAGCGCCGGAAGGCGGTCGCCTTCGCGCACCTCATGCCCATGCGCCACATCGGGCGAGGACAGGTTGTTGATCAGCGCGGCCTTCCCCTTCGGGGTATGTTCGCGGAAGGTCGCGTTCAGCGTGGCCCGCAACGGCAGACCGGCGGGATTGAACAGCGTGTATTTGACCGAATAGGTTTCCAGAACGGCGGTGGCCACCAGCCGCCCCCAGACCAGCATCAGGAATCGCGGCCGGTGGATATTCCCGGAAAAGCCGACCGTGGCCTTGAAAAGCTCGATCATCCCCGGCACTTCCAGCCCCAGAGGCGGCGCGCCGGTGGCCATGAACTCCGACACCGGACCGGGCATCTGCCCCGCCCCCGTCCCGTCGAGGATCAGCTCAAAGGCGTATTTCTTCGGCTCGATCCGGTCGAATTTCGCCTCCCCCCCGTTCGACCCGCGCGCGGTGGGTTCGTCGTATTTATAGGTGACCGAGTCGGTATAGGTTTCGGGGTTGTACTGGGCCAGAAACGGCGGGCCGGCGGGCGGACCCAGCACGCCATTCACATCCGCGAAGGGCAGGATCATCAGTTTCGCGAGCGCCCCGTCCATGACTACCGCTCCGTCAACAGGCGTTCGAGATGGCGGTCGAGCCGCGACAGAACCTCTTCGGTGATCTCCGCCACCAGCCGGTCACGATCCGGGCCGGGCCGTTCGGGACCGGGTATGGCGGCCCCGGCACCGCGGTCGGCGGCGTCAGTGCCGCGTTCCGCAGGGCCCACCTGCCCCCGAACCACCACTTCGTTGATGAAGACCGGCATATCTGCCCCCTAATCCACCTGAAACCGCGTATAGGCCAGTTCCAGACTTTCCACCGCCAGCGCACTCTGATCGGCGGACAGATCGCCCACCACCCATTTGCGCGGCCAGCACCCGATCAGGGTCCAGGTGCGCAGCGGCGCATGTTCTTCGTCCAGCAGCTTGATCCACACCGTGACCGGCACGATGGTCAGCGTCTGCATCGCATCGAGGATCCAGTCGCGCAGGCCCGTATCAATCAGCATGCCGCGCTTCAGCACCACGTTGGAATAGCTCGCCCGCCCCGGCAGCTTGTGGGCATAGCGGTTTTCGCCGCCCTCGCGCACGACCACTTCTTCCAGTTCCATGGCCAGGCCCGAGATATCTGAAAACCGCATGTCCGATGCCTGTGCGGCGCCGAGATCGAACTCGGCGCTGAAATGAAACGCAGCGGGCGGCGCATAGCTGGACATGAGATCAGCCGTTTTCCACCGTCAGCCCTTCATGGGCCAGTTCCAGCGTTTCGATGGCAATTTCGTTGCCATCAGCCTTCAGATCGGTGCCGGCGACCTTGGCGGGCCAGGCGTTGCGCACCTTCCAGACCATCACCGGTTCGTGCTCTTCGTTCAGCAGGCTGATGGTGACGTCGCGCCGTTCGACCGTGTTCAGCGCCACGGTGTTCCACCAGGCGAAGAATTCGTTATCGGCCGGGAAGACGCCCCGTTTCAGGGTGATGTTGCCGTATTTCTGCAAGCCGGGGATCTTCTGCTTCGTGTGATCGCGCATCGCGCCGTCGCGATATTCGATCACCTCTGTTTCCACATCGAGCCCCGAGACCTCGGTGAAGGATACGGAAGAACCACCCCAGTCGACCTGGAAATGGAACTTGGGCAGGGGATAATTGGCCATTTCTCATCTCCTCCTAAGGGATCAGGCTTCGGGAAGCTTCTGGATGAAGCGCAGCACGATGAATTCGGCGGGCCGGACAATGGCCAGCCGCACCTCGACGATCATCAGGCCGTTCAGGATGTCGGCGGCGGTCATGGTCTTGCCCAGACCCACATCCACCTGAAACGCCTGTTCCGGCTTGGCCCCCTGCAACGCCCCGTCGCGCCACTGCACCGACAGGAAGTTTTCGATCATGGTGCGCACCTTGACCCAGGTGTTGGCGTCATTGGGTTCGAACACATAGACGCCGATGGCCTTCTTCACCGATTCCTCGACGAAATTGGCAAAGCGGCGGACGGGGACGTATTTCCATTCGCTGTCGTTGCCCGCCAGTGTCCGCGCGCCCCAGACCAGCGTGCCCTTCCCGGCGAAGCTGCGCAGCACGTTGACCGATTTTCCCGACCCCGGGTCCACGTTCAGCGAACCGTTCAGATCGTCGGTGATCGGCACGGCCGGGCCGCTGGACAAGGCGATGCCCACATTGGCCGGCGCCTTCCACACGCCGCGCGTGCGATCCACCCGGGCATAGATCCCCGCGACCGCGCCAGAAGGCGGCATGATCACCCGGGCGCTGTCAACCAGTTGCCGCGCTTCGGAATAGACCGCGGTATCGGCGGTCGCCGCCCCGGGCGCGAGATCGGCCAGATCGCCATTGGCCAGCGTGGCCAGAATGTCGGTATCCGTCGGCGCCGCCGAGGGATTGGCCGGGTCGATGGCATGTTCCACGAAACTGGCAATCGTCACATCCGTATCCGCCAGGCGGAACGGCATTGTCGTGCGCAGATAGGGGAAATACGCGGCGCCGTATTTCAGCACATCGGTTGCCGCCGCGGTGACTTGCGACCGGAAGTTGTCGGTCACGTTCTGGTTGGTGACCGTACCGCCCACGACCGCGTTGCGCACATCGGCGATTGTGAACCGGTCCTGCGTCGTGACGCAGGAATTCAGCGCCGCCGTGACCACCGCCCCGTGCTGGCTGTTCGACAGGTTCGTGGCATCGGGGAAGACCAGCAGCGTCGGCTCGTCCTCGGCCTCCAGCGCGGTGATGGCGGCGGTGAAATCCGCCTGCGCGACCGTGGTGGGCGTGCTGGGGGGGCCATAGATGCCCACCGGGTAGATATAGCAGGGCCCGCCGCCATTGGCGTAATACATCCGCACCGAATAATAGAGCAGGAAGGACGGATCCGCCGGCGCCCCGCTCGTGGCCCAGCGGACATCCAGCGACACCAGCCGGCCGCCGGTTTCAACCGTCTTTTCAATATCGACCGTCGCGGCGGAAACCGGCGCCGCGCCGAACAACGCTTCGAATTCCAGAAGCGACGTGATGCGCACGGGGGTGTTCACAAGATCCGTGGTGTCGGGTTGAACCGTCCTCTCCACATAGCCGATGAAGGCTGGGATCGCCGTGGCGACCGGAGCGACGGAAGCAGGCAGGGAGGCGATCTCCTCCACATAGACGCCGGGGGTGCTATAGCTGGGCATTCTGGGTCTCCTGGGAAAACGGTCAAGGGCGGCGCAGGACGGGCGGCATCACGAAGATCCGCCCGGCGCCAGCGGCGGGTCGTGGACGGAACTGTCCAGTTGAATGGTTTCGATCCGCGACACGGGCACCGCCGTGGCGCCCTGAACTTCCACCAGACGCACGCGGTAAAGCACCGAGGGCAGATACGCGCCGCCCAGGGTGCCCCACAGATTGTTTTGCTCTTCCAGCGTCAGGTTCGCCATATCCAGAACCAGACGCTGCAATTCAGGCGGAAAGACCGGCCCGCCCGGGGCCACCGGGGTCGCCGCATCGAAAAAACGGCGCGTCTGATAGGTTTCGATCACCCGGGACAGATGGGTCAGGCTGGTGTCGTAATCGGCGAAGTTGAAGGCGAACAGCACGTCCAGGTTCAGATGCACCGGCGGTTCGATGGTGCGCGTTTGGGTCGGGGTCCGGTCGATATGGCTGACATTGCGCAGCGCCCGTTCTTCGGACACATTGACGACGCTCACATAGGCGCCGGCAGGGGTGTTGGGATCCGTGATCTGGCGCGCCGAACGCAGGGTCAGCGTATCGGTGGCAAGCCCGGTCGCGTTGCGGGCATGGGCCGCAAGGAATGCCAGCGCCCGATCGATCACGACGTTCTCCCCCCGTGTGAATGACGGCCTCTTCTTTCACCCTAAGGGCGAAAGCGCTCGCACGCCAATGGAAATTAACGGTATTTTTGCGTATTGCGGGACCTCACCCAATGCGGGAATTCCCAACCGGAGAACCGGCGCTAACCAAACCTTCAGATTCTGCCGCTATTTCTGAGTCTGCCGGAAATGGTGCCGGAAACGGCACGTGCAAAATGCACGACCATTCACGCCGGTTCACGGGCACGGGGCCTCCTCCCCCCGTTGCCCGTGCGGCCGCGGCGCCCCGGAGCCAGCCCGGGGCAACCGGAGCTCCCGAACCTTCAGCCCCCGTGATGCGCCCTCGTCTGGTTCAGGCGAAGCGATCCAGCCAGGTCAGGATCATGTCCGACGCCGCGCCATCGACGTCGTCATACATCATCATATGGCCCGCATCGGGCAGAAACTGTGCGATTCCGCCGTGATAGAAGCCGGTCATCAACGTGTCCGTCGGCGGGATGATCCGGTCGCGCCCACCGCCGATCACCAGCACCTCGGGCCGGATCGCCGGAAACGGGGCAAAGGGCGGGAAGCCCAGAGCCTGCGCCGTCGCCGCCAATGATTCGTCGCGCAGATTGGTCAGCAGCCGGGCAAAATCCGCGTCCCTCACCCCGGAGGGGAAGAAATTGTTGCGCAGAATCAGCGGATCGACCACCGCCGCCCCGAAAACGCTAAACATGGCCAGCGTGTGCCACAGATCGGGGTTAAGCAGCGCCATTTCCGCCGATGCGCGCCATGTCCCGTAAGGGGGCACCGAACACATCAGCACCGTGCCCTCGGGCGCCTTGCCGCGCCGCATCAGGTTCTGCGCGACCGCCCCGCCCAGCGAATGCGCCACAACCACACAGGGCCGCCCCGCTTCGGCAAGGGCTTCCTCCAGCGCATCGGTAAAATCGTCGAGCGTCGGCCCGTCCAGCAGCGACGCGCCCGGCAGGGCACGGGCCAAAGCGTCCAGCGCGGCGGTCAGATCCCCGCCCGCCAGGGCCTGCGCGATCACCCGGTCCAGCGCGGCCGGGTCGCTGCCCGCCGTTGCTCCGCCTCTACGTCCGGGAAGGGTCATCGACCAGCAATCGAATCCCGCGCCGGTAAACCGTGCCATCCATCTGTCGGGCCAGACCCAGGCGCCGGCGGACATGCCGTGCAAAAATAGCAGATCGACCTCACGCGCGGGGCCGGCATCGGCCCTGTGCCGGGTCATCGCCCAGCCTTCATGAGTCGGGGCATCCATCCCCGTGCCCGGGGCCATGCGTGTTACGGTGGTGTCCATCTGGTGCTCCTGCAGGCGGCGGCCGCCGCCCGAACGATATCCCTGGCCCGCGTTGCGGTGCAACTGTCAGATAGTCTGGCCGCCCCCCGAAGCGTAGCAAAAAATCGGGCGTGACAGGCCCCGCCCGCTGTGATCTAAGGCGCCTTCAAGACAGGGGCGCCCGCAGGGCTGAGACGCACCCTTTGAACCTGATCCGGTTTGTACCGGCGTAGGAAGTCTTGCGGCACAGCAGACTGAGATGCTTCGCCGTGAAACCCCTGCGAAAGCTGCTGGAGGTTTCGGACCCGATGACCACATCCCCCGCCATGGCGCTGATGGCGCTGCGCGACCAGGCGCCGCTGGTGCAATGCATCACCAATTTCGTCGCAATGAATTTCGCCGCCAATGTCGTGCTGGCGGCGGGCGCCGCCCCGGCGATGATCCATACCGCCGAAGAAAGCGGCGACTTCGCGGCCGTTGCGGCGGGGCTGAGCATCAATATCGGCACCCTGTCGCCCCCCTGGGTGGACGGGATGCGCGCGGCAATCGCCGCGGCCAAAGCCGCCAACAAGCCGTGGGTGTTCGATCCGGTCGGCCATTTTGCGACCCCCTATCGCGCCGGTGTGGCCCGCGGATTGCTGGCCCAGGCGCCTACCGTACTGCGCGCCAATGCGTCCGAGGTGCTGGCGTTGGACGATCAGGCGTCGTCAGGGCGCGGGGTCGATGCCGCCGATGAGGTGGCCAGCGCCGAAGCCTCTGCCCGCGCCCTGGCCCGCCGCACCGGCGGCGTGGTCGCGGTGACCGGCGCGGTGGATTTCGTCACCGATGGCAGCCGCGCGGTGCGGATCGCGGGCGGGCATCCGCTGATGCCGAAAGTAACCGCGACCGGCTGTGCGCTCAGCTGTCTTGTCTCGGCATATACCGCGGCGGTCGCGGATCCGTTCGATGCCACCGCCGCCGCGCTGGTACATTTCGCCTCCGCCGGCGCCCGCGCCGGTGCCGAGGCCAAAGGCCCCGGCAGCTTCGCCGCCGCATTTCTGGACGCGCTCCATCTGACAACGCCCGGTCATATGGACAGGGTCGAGGTGACCGCCGCATGACCCGGCGCCTGCCCGATCTGTCGGTCTATCTGGTGCTGGACGATGCCCTGTGCGGCGGCCTTGCCGGGATGGTCGGCACGGCCCGCGCCGCCGTGGCCTCCGGCGCGGGTGTCGTTCAGTTGCGTCTGAAGGAGGCGGGCACCGCCGACCGGATCGCCGCCGGGCGGGCCTTGATGGCCGCGCTGTCCGGCAGCGGCGCGGCGCTGATCGTCAATGACGATCTGGAGGCCGCCCTCGCCATCGGTGCCCACGGTCTGCATGTGGGCCAGGATGACCTGCCCGCCGCCCACGCCCGGGCGCGTCTGGCACCGGGCATGGTGCTGGGCCTGTCGGTCGAAAGCGCCGATGCCGCGGCCCGGGTGGACCCGGCATTGGTGGACTATGTCGGCGCGGGCCCCGTCTTCGCCACGCCGACCAAGGGCGATCACAAGGCACCGGTCGGGTTTGACGGCCTGGCCCGCATCATCGCCGCCGCGCCGGTTCCCGCTGTCGCCATCGGCGGGCTGAAAGCCTGCCACGCCGCCGATGCCCGTGCCGCCGGAGCTGCTGGCCTCGCGGTTGTGTCGGCGATCTGCGGCCAGCCCGACCCGAGCGCCGCGACCCAAGCGCTTCTGCGCGCCTATCAGGAGGCCCCCGCATGATCCCCAATGTCCTGTCCATCGCCGGATCCGACCCGTCCGGCGGCGCCGGCATTCAGGCCGATCTGAAAGCGATCTCGGCCCGCGGTGCCTATGCCATGGCCGCGCTGACCGCGCTGACGGCCCAGAACACCCAGGGCGTCAGCGGAATACATCTGGTCCCAGCCGATTTTGTCGCCGATCAGATCACCGCCGTCTTCGCCGATGTGCGGGTCGATGCGGTCAAGATCGGGATGATCGCCAGAGCGGAAATCGCCGAAGCGGTGGCGCGCGCGCTGTCGCCCCACGGGGACATTCCCATCGTTCTGGACCCGGTGATGGTGGCCAAGGGCGGCGCGGCGTTGCTCGACCTCGAAGCGGTGACCGCGCTGACCGACCATCTGCTGCCGCTGGCCACCCATCTGACCCCCAACCTGCCCGAAGCCGCCACGCTTCTGGGCTGTTCCGATGCCACCACGCGCGAAGATATGCAGGACCAGGCCGAAGCGCTGCGCGCGCTCGGGCCGCGCGCGGTGCTGCTAAAAGGCGGACATCTGGCCGGAGACCGCAGCCCGGATCTTCTGTGTTCGCAGGCGGGCATGCGCTGGTTCGATGCCGCCCGGGTGGACACCGTCAACACCCATGGCACCGGTTGCACCCTGTCGGCAGCGCTGGCCGCCGAACTGGCCATGGGGGCATCGGATATCGAAGCCGTCGCGACGGCGAAATCCTATGTCACCGGCGCAGTGGCCTGTGCCGAACAACTGACCGTCGGCCATGGCCACGGCCCCACCCATCATTTTCACGCCCTTTGGCCCACGACACCGCATTTCCCCGAAAGGACCTGACCGATGAAGACCCTGCTTGCCTCCGCGCTGGCGCTGACGCTCGCCCTGCCCGCACAGGCCGCCGACAAGATGACCCTGATCCTCGACTGGTTCGTGAACCCCGATCACGGGCCGATCATCGTGGCGCAGGAGATGGGCTATTTCGCCGATCAGGGGCTGGAGGTCGAAGTGATCGCCCCCGCCGACCCGTCCGACCCGCCGAAGATGGTGGCGGCGGGCCGCGCTGATCTGGCCGTGTCCTATCAGCCGCAACTGCACCTGCAAGTGGCCGGGGGCCTGCCGCTGGTCCGCGTCGGCACGCTGGTCGCCACGCCGCTCAACTGCCTGCTGGTGCTGGAAGACGGCCCCGTCAAGACCATCGCCGACCTGAAAGGCCGCAAGATCGGCTATTCGGTGGCCGGGGTCGAAGAAGCCGTTCTGGGCCGGATTCTGGCCAATAACGGGCTGAGCCTGTCGGATGTGGAACTGGTCAACGTGAACTGGTCGCTGTCGCCCGCGCTGATGGCCGGTCAGGTGGATGCTGTGATCGGCGCCTATCGCAATTTCGAATTGAACCAGATGGACATCGAAGAGGTGCCCGGCCACTGTTTCTATGTCGAGGAACAAGGCATCCCCGCCTATGACGAACTGATCTATGTGGCCAATCCGGGCACCATGGACGCGGACAAGATCACCCGCTTTCTGGCCGCCACGGAACTGGCCACCCAGTACATCGTCAACAATCCCGACGCCGCATGGCAGGTCTTCTCCGGCACCGCGAAAGAGCTTCAGGACGACCTGAACGCCCGCGCGTGGGTCGACACCATGCCCCGCTTCGCCCTGACCCCCGCCGGTCTGGACGCGGGCCGCTACGCGCGTTTTGAGACCTTCCTGCACGATGCCGGGCTGATCGAGGCGCCCCGTCCGGTGTCGGATCTGGCCATCGATCTGGGCGCGCAATGACCGCGCCCGATTATGGCCGCGCCTTCGCGCTGTGGCGCGATGCGGCCGCAGGGCCCTGGCACGCCTATACCCGCCACGCCTTTGTCGAGGGGCTGAAGGACGGCACCCTGCCGCGCAAAAACTTCCTGCACTATCTGGTGCAGGATTACGTCTTCCTCGTGCATTTCGCCCGGGCTTGGGCGCTGGCCGTGACCAAGGCCCAGAGCCTTGAGGAGATGCGCGCCGCCGCCGCCACCGTAAACGCGCTGGTGAACGAAGAGATGCAGCTGCATGTGGGCACCTGTGCACAGGCCGGGCTGTCCGAGGCCGATCTTTACGCGGCAACCGAGCGGCCCGAAAACATCGCCTATACCCGCTATGTGATGGATGCGGGCCATTCAGGCGATCTGGCCGATCTGCTGGCGGCGCTCATGCCCTGCGTTCTGGGCTATGGCGAGATCGGCGCAAGGCTGGCGGTTGAGGCGACCCCGGGCACCCCCTATGCGGACTGGATCGCCACCTATGGCGGGGACGACTATCAGACGCTCTGCCGCGAGACGGGCGCGATGCTGGATGCGGCCCTGACCGCCCGCATCGGCCCCGACTTCGCCGGCGCCCCCCGCTGGCCGAAGCTGGCCGCGCATTTCACCCGCGCGACAGAGCTTGAGGTCGGATTCTGGGATATGGGGATGACCCCCTGATGGCGGGGACCCGACGGCATAGACGGGCCATGCGCGCGGCCCCCGCGTGTCACCCGGCGATTTCCGCCGCATGACCGCCCCTGCTCTGAGCCTTTCGGGCCGTGCCACCATCGACGGCTCGCCGCTTTTCGGGCCGGTCGATCTGGCGCTGGAACCGGGGGGCTGGACCTGTCTTCTGGGGCCATCGGGCGTCGGCAAATCCACCCTTCTGCGGCTCATCGCGGGCCTGCGCACCGGGGTCGATTTTGCAGGACAGATCACGCAGGCGGGCGGCCCGCTTGACCCCGCCAGCATCGCCTACATGGCGCAGGACGATCTGCTGCTGCCCTGGCGCAGCGTGCTGGGCAATGTGATGCTGGGGGCTGAGCTTCGCGGGCAAAAAGGCGACCGCGCGCGGGCCGAACAACTTCTTTCCAATGTGGGTCTTGGCGATCATGCGGGCAAACGCCCTGCACAGATCTCGGGCGGCCAGCGCCAGCGCGCGGCGCTCGCCCGGACGCTGATGGAAGACCGCCCCGTGGTGCTGCTGGACGAGCCGTTCTCGGCGCTCGACGCCCGCACCCGGGCGGATATGCAGGACCTCTCCGCCGGGCTTCTGCGGGGCCGCACGGTTCTGCTGGTCACCCATGACCCGGCCGAAGCCGCCCGGCTGGGCCACCGGATCTATCTGATGGAAAAGAACGGCTTGCACCGTCTCGACCCGCCGCCCGGCACGCCCCTGCGCGCCGTCGACGACCCGGATTTGCTGTCCTATCAGGCGCGGCTCCTGCAGCGCCTCCGCCACCGGGCCGCGCCATGACTGGCCGGATCCTGAACGCCCTTCTGGTGACCGCCCTGCTGCTGGGGCTCTGGCAGGCGCTGGTGACGCTGGCCGACCTGCCGCCTTTCATCCTGCCCGGCCCGGTCCGGGTCGCCAAAGCCCTGTGGAACAACGCGGAATTGATCGGCTGGCATGCGCTGGTCACGCTGACCGAAGTTCTAGTGGGCCTCGCCTTCGGTGTCGCGCTCGGCGTCGTCACGGCGCTGCAACTGGCGGCCTCGCCGCTGGCCCGCCGACTGGTAAAACCGGCACTGGTGCTGACTCAGGCCCTGCCCGTCTTCGCGCTGGCCCCGATCCTGACCCTGTGGCTGGGCTATGGGCTCTGGTCCAAGGTCCTGATGGCCGTCCTGATCATCTATTTCCCTGTCACATCGGCCTTTTTCGACGGGCTGATGAACACCCCGCGCGGGTGGCTCGACCTTGCCCAATCCATGCAGGCGACACGCACCCAGACACTCTGGCGTATCCGCGTGCCCGCCGCGCTGCCGGCGCTGGCGTCGGGCCTGCGCCTGTCGGCGGTCTATGCGCCCATCGGCGCGGTGATCGGGGAATGGGTGGGGGCGAGCCAGGGGCTCGGCTACCTGATGCTGCTGGCGAATGGCCGGGTGAAGATCGACCTGATGTTCGCCGCGCTGGCCGTGCTGGCCTGCCTGACCCTTTTGCTGCATGTGGCGGTGAGCCGGCTCTGCGACCGGCTCACGGCACGAATGGTTTAGTCCGACGGGCCCGCATCGCCGGATCTGAAATCCGGTGCGCCTTCGGCCCGGCCGGTTCCCTGATCAGCTGTAACCTGAGCCGGGACGACGCCCAGGATCGGCGCCGCGCCGCCGCCCGCCACATGCAGGTGCATGTCGGTCTGCGGGAACGGGATCGAGATCCCGCCATCGTCGAACGCTTCCTTCACCTGGCGGGTCAGATCCCAATACACGGTCCAGTAATCGGAGCTGTTGACCCACGGACGGCAGATGAAGTCGACCGAACTGGCCCCGAGCGCATTGACCCGGATCACCGGCGCGGGATCGGCCAGCACCATGGGATGTTCGGCCACCACACGTTCCAGAATGGCCTGCGCCTGCGCGATGTCATCGTCATAGCCGATGCCGAAGACCAGATCGACCCGGCGCGTCTTGGACGCAGTGACGTTGGTGATCACGTCGCCCCAGACCTTGGAATTGGGGATCACGATGACCTGATTGTCCGGCGTATTGATCGTGGTCGACACCACCGACACGGATTTCACCGTGCCGCCCATTCCGGCAATGGTCACATAATCGCCTTCGTCGAAGGGGCGGTTGAACATGATCATCAGCCCGGCCGCGAGATTGCCCAGCGTGTCCTGAAAGGCAAATGCGATGATGAAGGAGGCACCGCCGACCAGAGCGAAGACCGGCGTGATGTCCACTCCAAGCGCGGACAGGACGATCATCAGACCGATCGCAATGGTGATCCAGTAAACCACCATCGCCAGAAACGCCTGCAACAGCCGCGACAGGTTCGGAACACGGCTAAGCCCGCGGCGCGTGAACCCCCGCACCGTACGGCTGACCACCAGAAGCGCCAGAAAGGCCGCGACGACCGTGCCGACCTTGATCGCCACATCGATCCCTCCGTCGCGCGCCGTGGCCCATTTGACCGCCAGATTCAGCAGGGTCTGCCAGTCCGCGTTCTGCTTTTCGTCAACGACAATCGCGTTCTTATACGCGCGATAGGCGCTGACCACCGCTTCGTCCCCGCCCTTGCGTTCGAAGCTGTCCACGACCGCCGAGAACCGGGCGAAAGCGGCACCGCGCTGCGTGCTCATTTCCGACAGCCGGTCGCGCAGATCGCTGCTGTCGTTGTCGTTCGCCTGCAGCACCTTGACCTGCAGATCGATCACCGCCTGGGTCTGCCGTTGCACCGTGTCCAGCCACGCATCGGCCAAGGCGTGCAGCTGGTCCACCCGCAACGGGATGACCCGCAGTTTCAGCTCTTCCAGCGGGATGCCCGTGGCGTCGAGCCCGTCGGGAAAGGACGGAGCCTCCTCCGCCGCAGCCGCCTCGGCCGGGGCTTCGGCGGGGGCCGCGTCCTGCGCCAGAACCGGAGCCGTGAAGAAGTGAGCTGCCGTCAGCAGCAATGCAAACAGAAGAAGAAAACGGCGCAACATGAGAAGTCAGACTTTCCTTTGGAACCACAAGACCGCCAAACACCTTGGCAAAGCGATAGCGGGTCTATGGACCGGTTGCGGCCATAAAAAAACCCCCCGGATCGCTCCGAGGGGCCGTGAAATCTCCGGAAGTCCGGATTTATTCCATATCTTCCAGCAGCTTGACCAGATCGGCAACAAGTTTGGCTGCCAGATCCTTTTCCTCGCCCGACGCACCTTCATGCGTCTTGCGGGCGCTTTCCAGGTGCTCTTCGATCGCCGGCTTATGGTCGGAATGCCGGGCATAGGCGCGTTCGGCCAGAACCGTCGTCGCCTCGGCCGTGATTTCCGCAAACCCGCCGGTGACGGCATACTGGCTGGTGCCTTCCGGCCCGGTAACCGTAAGGATACCGGGACGCAGCGTAGTGATCAGCGGCGCGTGGTTGGGCATCGCCGTCAAATCGCCCTCCGCGCCCGGGATCTGGACCGCGGTCGCCTGAAGCGAAGCAAGGCTCCGCTCGGGCGACACGAGGTCGAATTGAAGGGTATCGGCCATGCGCTTTTCCCCTTAGGCCGCTGCTGCGGCCATTTTTTCGGCCTTCGCGATCACTTCGTCGATATCGCCGACCATATAGAAGGCGGCTTCCGGCAGGTGATCGTATTCGCCCGCGACAACCGACTTGAAGGACGCGATGGTCTTTTCAAGCGGCACCTGCACACCGTCGGAGCCGGTGAACACTTTCGCCACGTCGAAGGGCTGCGACA
>JAGQRU010000225.1 GCA_020425105.1 Paracoccaceae bacterium | reverse complement strand
CGACCACACCGGCCACCGTTCGCGGATCACCATCGTCACCACCGGCACACCGCAGGTGATCGAGCACATCAAGGCGCAACTGGGCCGGATGGTGCCGGTGCATGAGGTCCACGACCTGACCGTCGAAGGCGCGTCGGTAGAACGGGAACTGGCCTTGATCAAGGTTGCCAGCGATGGCGAAAAACGCGTGGAATCGCTGCGGCTTGCGGATATCTTCCGCGCCAATGTGGTCGACACGTCGCTCAAAAGCTTTGTGTTCGAAATCACCGGCACGCCCGAGAAGGTCGATGCATTTGTCGAACTCATGCGCCCGCTGGGTCTGGTTGAGGTCGCCCGGACCGGCGTCGCGGCACTGGCACGGGGCCCCGGCACCGTCGTGTGACGCCCCTGCGCGGGTCGCCCGCGGTGGCGGGCCATCTCTCGTGCTGGGCATAATCGGCTTCAAGGTTGCCTTGTAAGGCACTGACAAATATTGATGCCCTGCACAGATCTGTGACCGTCCGTCTTCCATCAGCGCGGGTCTGCGCTTGACGGACGCTCGCGATCACCATGATTCAGAGCGTCTGGCAGCCATGTGCCCCGGGCACCGAAGCGCCCAACCGCACGCGGATCAGCGCCCGGCCGCCGCGCCCTTCTGCAGCGGCTGCGGCGCAGCGGAGATCTGTGCCATCCCAGGCCTGTAAAGTGTCGCGCATCCGC
The DNA here is from genome assembly GCA_020425105.1 of Paracoccaceae bacterium. Classification (GTDB taxonomy): domain Bacteria; phylum Pseudomonadota; class Alphaproteobacteria; order Rhodobacterales; family Rhodobacteraceae; genus Meridianimarinicoccus. Next base: position 10,437 of record JAGQRU010000225.1, on the reverse strand, counting down.
GTCCGCGTTCCTTGGACGCATAAAGCGCCTGATCCGCCTCCGCCAGCAAATCCGCGACTTTCTTCGCACCGCCATGGCTGACGGTGATTCCCGCGCTGCCTGAAATCCGGCACACGTCGTTGCCATAGGGAATCGGCACCTCCAGCTGCGAAATCAGCCGTTCGGACAGGTTCAGCAGATGATCATGATCAACCGTGCCCGGCAAAACGATGACGAATTCATCGCCTCCGGCGCGGGCCAGTGTGTCCTGCGCCCGTGTCGTCCGCACCATCACGTCAGAGGCGACCTGCAGAACATGATCGCCCGCCGCGTGGCCCAACGTGTCGTTCACCTGCTTGAAGAAATCCAGATCCAGATGGATCAGACCGAACGCTTCGCCGGCCGCGACGAGCCGGTCCAGCACGTGATCGAGCGCGCGGCGGTTTTTCAGCCCGGTCAGGGTATCGGTGAACGCCTGTTCTTCGGCGGCGATCTTGGCCGATTGCAGGCGCAGGTTCAGCCGGCGCCATTCATCCAGAACGATGGCCTTGGCTTCCATAAGATACAGCATCTCAATCGATGGATCGGTGGGCGCGAAGTCCGGCAAGTGCAGATCGTAGTCCTGAATGGCCTCAAGAAGCGATGTCCCGAAGGAAAGATGCAGCAATACGCTGCCGGTCGCATCATCCGCCACCATCATGCCGTTGAGCATGGTTTCGGGCGGGTCGATAAACTGGAACTGCAACCGCTTGTGGCGAAATTCCTGCAATTCGGAAAATGCCCGGACGCCAAGCGGGCGCCGCAGCCGGAAGACATTGAAAAGGTCTTCGCCCAACAAGGGCCGGCCCCGACGCAGCTTGGCCAAAGTCGGACCAAGATGCAAAATCTGACCGGTTTCAGAAAGCCGCACATGCATGGGAAGCAGCGCGTCGCGCGCGTCGTCCCCAAGGTTGAACGAAGCGTCTTGGGTCACGAATGTGCCTCCGCAGCAAGCTGAAACGGGCGTCCGGCGGAAAATTCGTCGTGCAGGATCTGGATGGAAATCGTCTCGACACCGCCATCCTCGCCCTGATGATCCAGCAGAACGAGCGCGCCATAGTCGTCCGCGAGCGTTCGCAACATGCCCACGAGCACGTGACCGAATCCCGCCTGCTTCCAGGTGCAGCCAATATGGAAGGTGTTTTCCTCGATACCGATCACATCAATCGATGGCAGTTCCAGGTCGGGAATCGCCAGATGCGCCCGCCGCGGCACGTCGTCAATCGATTGCAGAAATTCCAGGAAGGTTTCGCCGCCGAAGCGCAGCAACCGGCGCAAGGCTTGCACGTTTTCATGCGACACCAGATATGTGCCGATATCTTCCAGCAGCGTTTCGCGCGTTTTTCCCAGCAAATGTTCGGCGGTTTCCAGCATGCGGGCGGTCACCGCATCGTCATAGACGAACATCGCTTCAAACCCGGACGCGGGCAGGTCAGACAGCCGGGCCAAGCGTTCCCAGCTTTCCGGGCTATAGGTGTCACGCACGAAACATTGGATCGCGCGGTTGACCAATCCATGCATTTCCGCCTCCGTCAGATCTCCTAACGGGGTAGCGTTCAGACATTAACAAACGTCAAACGGAGGAGTTAGGCGGCGGTCGCAGCCTGTGGACGGCGGTCAAGCCATGCGGGCAGCGCCGCGATAGACGGTATGACATCCACCGCCAGCGGCTCTAGCTGGGTACGCAGACTAACACCGGTCAGAACAGCCAGGCCATCCATCCCGGCAGCTTTCGCGGCGCGCATATCGTGGCCGCTATCGCCGATCATCAGCACATCTTCGGGGGCAAACCCGCCGGTTTCCGCAAAAGCCAGCAACATATCGGGCGCAGGTTTCGGCGCATAGCCCGAGTCGCAGGCCAGAACCATCTGAAAGGCCGACGCGACGCCGGCTTCTTCCAGATGCCGGCGGGTCGGATTTTCCAGATCATTTGTCACGACACCCATCGTGATTCCGCGCGCAGCCAGTTCCGCCAGCAACGGCTCCAGCGGCGTCGCTTCTGCTTGCGGAACCTCGGCGGTCATCACCGACATTGATGTCACGATGCCAGACAGCGTTGCACCGGGCAGCAGGGGAAGAAGCTGTTCGGCGATCTCGTGCGGTGTGTGGCTGACCAGAATGCTGTCTTCCCGAAAGGCAACAAAATCAAGCTCAAAGCCGACAGCATGCCCCAAGCGCCGCGCCAAGGCGTTGTCGCCTCCCGACATTTCAAGCAAAAACCGACGCGACCAGTTGGCCCAGGTCTTGTGATAATCGAACAAGGTGCCGTCCTTGTCGAAAAGAATTGCTTTATATGCCTTCATTATTCCCCCCAGGCGCCGGACCAGGGTCGCCCAGCGCCATGTGCACTGTCGCACATCGCCTATGGGTCGATCAACCTTTTCAGGTCCAGTGCGGAAGATCCCCGCCGGGCAAGGCCGCACGCGCCGCCGCCACATGTTCGGCGGCGATACGATGCGCGTCGGCAAATCCCAGCACCCAGGCATCATCCATCAACAGAAAATCCAAGACCGCCGCCTGCAGATCTGGATCGTCGAGCCGTTCTTTTAATGATTCTGCGGCCAAACCCGTCGTGTTAAGAAAGACCTGCAAAAGATCTTCTTGCCCTGCAAGGTAACCGAGCGCCTTAATTGCAAGGATACCAGCGGCTTCTTCGCTCATTACAGAGTTCTTCATCATGGGAAATCCTTTCTTAACGGTTCGAGCCAAGAGTAAGGCAATGCAGCGGGACTCGGGGATGCACGAAAAATGGCGGGACGGCTTCTGATATACGACGCGGTTGCGTCCAACCGCATCATTCTTCGGTGCAAGCTGTCGGCGGCCTGCTATGACGTGGGATCCGCCGATACGCCGGACGCCATTCTGCCGAAGCTGCGCGAATTCAAACCCGATGCGGTGATCCTTGATGCGGACGCCGATCCGGTCGGCGTGCGGGCCCTGTGCCGCAGCATCGGCGCGCAGCCGGCAGAAAGCGCGCCGCCGGTGCTGATCCTCAGCTCATCCCCGGACGAAAAGATCGCTGGTCTCGAAGCCGGTGCGGCCGCTGTTCTGCCCAAGCCGCTGAATGAAGACTTCCTGCTTGCCAGCCTGCGGCGGATCATGCGTCACCGCCAAGCCTATCAGGAGGCCTGCCGCGAAGCGCGGGGATTTCAGGACATGGGCATGGCAGAGGCTGCGGACGAAGGCTTCGCCATGGGTCGTGTCGCCTTTCTGTCCCGCAATGCTCAGATCCTGGCCGGGTGGAAAAACGCGGCAGCGCAGGAACTGTCAGGGCTGCGGCTGGAATTGCTTCATCCCGATGCGGCCCTGGCAGCACGCGCGCCCGGCGCCTCGCCGGACGTCTATGTCTTTCTGGCCGCCGAACAACGCCCGATGGATGGCTTCGGATTGCTGTCTGAACTCCGCAGCCGCCACCTGACCAAATCCGCGCGTGTGATCGTGCTTGTGGACAGCCGGCGCGCCGGGGCCGACGATGCGGCACGTCAAGCCGCCATGGCGCTGGATCTGGGTGCCGACGATGTGGTGCTGGGCAGCTTCGACGAAGCCGAACTGTCCTGCAAGATCCGGGCTCAGATCGCCCAGAAACACCAGCTCGACCGTCTGACCGGGGTCTTACGCTCCGGCTTGCGGCTCGCGACGCGGGATCCGCTCACCGGGCTCTACAACCGGCGCTATGCCATTCCGCGGCTGCTGCGGATGATTGAAGAATGCCATCGGACCTCGCGCCCGCTGGCGCTTCTGGCGCTGGATCTGGACCGCTTCAAACTGATCAACGACACCTATGGCCATGCCTCGGGCGACGCGGTTCTGGTGGAAGTCGCTGGCCGGCTGAAGGAAGCCGCACGCCCCGGCGATCTGGTCGCCCGCAGCGGCGGAGAGGAATTTCTGATCGCCCTGCCCGACACCGGCACCGGCGAGGCCCGTCAGGTGGCCCGGCAAATGCGTGACCTGCTGCGGCGCAGCCCCGTGTCGCTGCCCCATGGCGGCGGTGTCATTCGGGTAACCGCCAGCATCGGCGCCGCCATGGCCGTGCCCACCGACGAAACGGCGGAAGCGCAGCTCGACACACTGATGCGCCGCGCCGACAAGGCGCTTTACGCGGCAAAATCCGATGGACGCGATACGGTGGCATTCGCGAGCTTCGCCGCCTGAGCCGCAGCACCGCTTCAACGACCTGCCCGCGCATATCCTCGCGGCTTTGCCAGACCTTCCCTATCAAGATGCCAGCACCACGCGGTCCGCATCAGCGCGGATAGCCTCGTTGCATCCCCCAGCATCCACAGCATTTCGGGCCGAACAGGCCCAGGCGTGCAAATCAATCTTGAAAGATCGAAAGCAGCGGATCGCACGCCTTGGCGCCTGAACCGGCACGGACGCCTGGGAAACCGGTCCGCCAGCCCGCCGTCCCCGCCACCATATTCGCGGCCGCTCAATGCGGCGGCGGCCGGTCATCCTTGCGGAAACGGCTGAAACGCTCCAGCCGCCCGGCATATTCGGCGCGCTCCTCAGGGGTCATCCGCATGATTTCCCCCGCCAGCGCGCTTTCGATCCGCTCCGCACCCTCCGCGCGAATACCGCGCTGCGCGGCGAGAAGCCGGGTCAGATCGGTCGCGGACAGCTCCCGCGCGCGCAGACTGTCGAGCAGTGCCCCGCGCAGCCGCGCCTGCTCCTGCCGGCCGTCGCGATGTCCGTCCCTGATCCCCCCCAATGCGTCATGCAGCGCTTCCCGCCGCTCCGGCGGCAGGACGGCGATCAGCGCAAAAAGGCTCCTGTCGCGGTCAAAGGGCATTCGGCGCGCGGTATCCTCGCGATGGCTCAAGGCGCCGACCACCGCCCCCGCAACAGCAAGGTTCAGGGCCAGCGACAGCACCAGCACGATTTTGGTCCAGGGCCAGTGGCGCAATCGGGTCATGGCTCAGTATCCCCCCAACAGCCCGGCAAGTTCCGGGAAACGATATGACAGTTCTTGCGCCAAAGGACTGGCCGCGACGCTTGCCTCGGAAAAATAGCCCGCGGTTTCGGCCCACCCGCCGAGCCAGAGACCAGCCACAGCCGATGCGGCAAGGCCCGTCGGCACCGCGCCGCGCAGGATCCAGTCGCCCAGACGCGCCCAAAGCGGCTGTCGCGCAGGCGTCCGACGCGACGCGGAGAGGCGCGCGCCCTGCTGCGCCTCCAGTTCCCCCAGAGCGTCGCCGACAAGCCGCGCCATGAACGCATCGGGGGGCGGCGCGCTGCCGCGCGCGGCGGAAAACAGCCGCTCCAACGCGGCATCGTCCAGATCCTTGCGGCGGTCAGTCATCGGCAAACCCCAATTCATCTCGCATTCCGCCCAGGGCGGATTTCAACGCGCGGCGCCCCCGCGCGGCCAGGCTTTCCACCGCTTCCACCGACAGTTCCATCACGTCGGCAATCTGCGGATTGGTCAGCCCCTGGATGTCACGCAGGATCACCGCCTGCCGCTGCCGGTCCGGCAGCCCGTCCAAGGCCCCTTGCAGCGCCGCTACACGGGCCGTCTGCAGCATCTTCGCAGCAGCGCCGGGCGCATCGTCCGCCATGTCCCAGCCGTCGGGCAGCGCCACGGGCTGATGCCGGCGGCGACGATCGGTACACAGGTTCACCACCACGCGATAAAGCCAGGTGGATACCCGAGCCCGGCCCGGATCCCAGTCCGGAGCCATTTTCCACAATCGCAGCAGCGCTTCCTGCACCACGTCCTCCGCATCGGCCTGGTTTCCCAGCATCCGCCGCGCCAGGTTCAGCGCCTGCGGCGCCAGCCGGGCCACCAGCACCCGCGCCGCCTCGCGGTCGCCATCGGCATAACGCGCCAGAAGACGGGCATCTTCATCGCGCGACGCTCCGTCAAAGGCCATGCGGGTCATCCGGTTCCGTCAATCCATCTGCAACGGCCCGTCCGTGATAACGGACGGGCCGGCGCGTGTCATCGGTTCAGCGCCAGAAGCCGCCGTCACGATCCCCGTGGCAGTCTTTTCCGTGGCCCTTCTGACCCGGAGCGCCGCCCTGCGGTCCGCCATTCGGGCCGCCCTGGGGGCCGTGCCCCATTGCTGCGAATTCCTGCTGGTCAAGCTGGCCATCGTTATTCGCGTCAAGGCGCTTCAGCATCCCGTCCTGGGGCCCGCTGGGCAGTTCATCCTGCGACAGAGCCCCATCGCCATTCTTGTCGAAGCGCGCGATCATCCGGTCGGCGCCCTGCTGCATCCGCTCGGCCTGCATCTTGCCAATGCCGGCGGCCAGCTCTTCGCGGCTCAGCGTGCCGTTGCCGTCCGCGTCGGCGTCCGCAAAACGGGCCTGATGCCGGGCGGCGATTTCTTCCGCAGTGACCACCCCGTCGGAATTCTGATCCAGCGTGGCGAAATCCGGCCCCATGCCGGAGCGGTCCAGCGCAAACAGCGGGCCCGCAGCCAGAGGAACAGCGACCAGTCCGGTCAGAGCCATCAGTGCAAGTGTCTTTTTCATCGTCTTTTTCCTTCGGTCATCACCGGTCCGTTTCCGTCCGGCTTCATCTTTCAAACGCCGGGGCGCAGAAATTCCGTCGCGCCTGATGCAAAAAAATTCGAACCATGTATTTTGTTCGGGGACATCGCACCGCATTCAACAGACCATATGTGTTATCCTAGGTCTGCACGCGCAGCCCCGAATGACAGCAAGGACGTTTCATATGACCCTTTCGCCCCTTTCCGAACGCAGCACCGGTCAAGCGGTGCGCCGCGGGTTGCTCTGCCGGTGCCCCAGTTGCGGCAAGGGCCGCCTGTTCAACGGATATCTGAAGGTCGTGGACCGTTGTGCGAATTGCGGCGAGGAGCTGTGTCATCATCGTGCGGATGACGGACCGGCCTATCTGACGATCCTTCTGGTCGGCCATCTTCTGGCGCCGGTGATCCTGTTCATGTTCATGACCTGGCGGCCATCGCCTTGGATCATGGCCTCCGTTCTGTCGGTTGCCTGCGTGAGCCTGTCGCTGGCGCTGCTGCCGCGGATGAAGGGGCTTGTGGTGGGCGTGCAATGGGCGCGCCGGATGCACGGCTTCGGCGACACTCCCGTGCACGCCTGAGATCGCACCCAGATGACCACTGACAAGACCGCGATCCGCGACGCCGCGACCGTCATTCTGTTCCGCAATCCCGACGCACCCGAGGTGCTGATGGGGCAGCGCGGCGCCAAGGCCGCTTTCATGCCAAACAAGTTCGTCTTTCCCGGCGGCGCGGTGGATGCAGGCGACCGGTCGATCCCGCTGGACGGCCAGCCCGGCCGCCTCTGCATGGCGCGCCTGGGCGAAGACGCGGCGGCGGGCGTGCCCGAAGCTCTGGTTGCCGCCGCCATTCGCGAGCTTTGGGAAGAAACCGGGCTGATCCTGGGCAGCCCCGGCGCCTGGCCGGACGCCCCCGCGGATTGGAGCGACTTTGCCGGCACCGGCCACCGCCCCGATGGCAACGCCCTGCGCTTTGTCTTCCGCGCCATCACACCTCCGGGCCGGCCGCGCCGGTTCGATGCCCGCTTCTTCCTGGCCTCGGCGGATCGCATCGCCGGAGATCCCGATGATTTCAGCCGGGCCTCTGACGAACTATCGGCGCTGCAATGGATCCCGTTGACCCGCGCGCGCCAGTTCGACCTGCCGTTCATCACCGAAGTGGTGCTGGCCGAAGTCGCGGCGCTGGCGGCGCAAGACGGACCGCCCGGAAGCGTGCCGTTCTTCCGCAACGACGATGAGGAGAGCCTGTTCCTGCGCCTGCGCGGACAGGAACAGGGGCTGCATCAATAGGGCATCGGATGCGCGCGGTGCAGCGCGCCGATATCCTTCAGCACCGCGTCGGACAACGACAGATCCTTCCCGGCCAGGATGTGCTTCAGCTGAGCCACCGTCGTCGCCCCGCAAATGGTCGAGGTCGTGAACGGGCGCGACCGGCAAAAGGCCAGCGCCATATGCACCGGGTCGAGACCATGCGACGCGGCCAGCGCCAGATAGGCATCGACCGCCGCATGGGCACGCGGCGTCGCCCGGCCGCCCAATCCGTTGCGCCCGATCGACAGGCGCGAGCCGTCCGGACAGGCGCCGCCCCGGTATTTCCCGGTCAGAAGCCCCGCGGCCAGCGGCGAATAGGCCAGAAGCCCGGCCTGTTCATGGGCGCTCAGTTCCGCCATGTCGGTGTCGAACAGCCGGAACAGCAGCGAATATTCGTTCTGCACCGACACCATCCGCGGCGCGCCCATCTGTTCGGCCAGATGCAGCCACATCATGGTGCCCCATGCGGATTCGTTCGACAGGCCGATATGCCGGATCCGGCCCGCCTGCACATGCCTGGAAAGCGAAGCGAGCACGTCTTGCATATGGGCGCGGGCGGCGGCGGTATCCTGCTTTGACGGGGTGAAATCCCAGTTCTGGCGAAACGCATAGGACCCGCGATTGGGCCAGTGCAGCTGATAAAGGTCGATATAGTCGGTCTGCAGCCGCCGCAGGGATCCATCGAGCGCCCGGTCGATCGCCGCGCCGCTGATCGGTTCGCCATCGCGACAGAAGCCGCCATTGCCGCCGGTGATTTTGGTGGCCAACACGATCTCGTCGCGCCGGTTCGATTTCGCGATCCAGCTTCCGACGATCTCTTCCGTCCGTCCGACGGTTTCGGCACGGACCGGCGTGACCGGATACATTTCGGCCGTGTCGATGAAATTGATCCCCTGCGCCAGCGCCATGTCGATCTGTGTATGGGCATCCTGTTCGGTGGTCTGGGTGCCCCAGGTCATGGTCCCCAGACAGATGTCGGACACCAACAGATCGGTGCGCCCCAATGCGTTATTCTTCATCCCGGCCCCCTGCCTGTTGTCACAGCCGACCTATCACAAGAGGCCCCGTCTTCAACCCGCCGCGGCGCATCGCCCGCCATCAGGGGCGGATATGGGCGTATCCCTCCTGCTGCAATTCGATCGGGCGGACTACGCCGGCCGGCGCCAACCGGGCTTCGTCCAGCAAGGCCACATCGGCACCCGCCTTCTGCGACATGGCCGCGATGCGGTCGGCGGCGGGGTTTTTCCTGCCACCAGCATATTCAGACCGGGCCATAGGCGGCCAGCCAAATGACCGCCTCATCCCCTTGCGACGCGTAATATTGCGCGACATTGGCAGCATTGTTCAGCGCCATATTCATCACTTGCGGACCGGTCATCACGCACCCTGAGAGGTCCGAAAGAATTCGTGTGCAGGCCCCGGGCGCCAAACGGGCTATGTCTGGGGCATGGTCCCCCGGATCCTTGCCCTTCTTGCCCTGCTGATCGCCGCGCAGCCCGTGCTGGCGGCGCCGAGCAGCTATCGCCTGGACCCCGGCGGGTCCGAAGTGGCCTTCACCTATACCCTGTCCGGGCAGGATGGCACCGGGACCATGCCGATCCTGCGCGCCGATCTGGTTCTGGATTTTGATAATGCCGCCGCATCCCGCGCGGAGGTAGAGCTTGACGCCACGGGGGTTCAAACCTCCGTCGGGCCGATTACCGATGCGCTGAAGGGGGAGACCATTCTGGATGCCGCACGCTTTCCGCGCATCGTCTTCCGGTCAAGCAGCGTCACCGCCCGGCTCGGCGGGGCCACCGTCACCGGCGATGTCACCATTCGCGGCATCACCCGCCCGTTGACCCTGAGCGCGGACATCTTTCGGCCGCAGGGCAGCGCCCCTGGCGATCGAAGCCATCTGACCGTGCGCTTGACCGGCGCCATCGATCGCCATGACTTCGGCGCCTCCGGCTATCGCGATCTGGTGGCCGACATGGTGCAGCTGCGCATTCTGGCCCGCATCGTACAGACCCCCTAGCGCCGCGCAATCAGCCGCCACACCCCTGCGCCATCTGGCCCTTCGCCCAAAGCTGCGCTAAAGCCCAGACCGGCAGCGGCAGAAGATGGGACAAGGGCGCATGGCACGGATTCTGATCACCTCGGCGATCCCCTATATCAACGGGATCAAGCATCTGGGCAACCTGGTGGGCAGCCAGCTTCCCGCCGATCTGTACGCCCGGTATCAGCGCGCCCGGGGCCATGAGGTGATGTTCGTCTGCGCCACGGACGAACACGGCACTCCGGCAGAACTCGCTGCCGCCAAGGCCGGCAAACCGGTGGCCGAATATTGCGCCGAAATGCATCAGGTGCAGGCCGAACTAGCCCGCGGGTTCCGCCTGTCCTTCGACCATTTCGGACGGTCGTCGAGCCCGCAGAACCATCACCTGACCCAGTATTTCGCCGGAGCGCTGGCCGATGCCGGGCTCATCGAAGAGGTCAGCGAACGTCAGGTCTATTCCCATGCCGATGGCCGTTTTCTGCCCGACCGCTATATCGAAGGCACCTGTCCCAATTGCGGTTATGAAAAGGCCCGCGGCGATCAGTGCGAGAACTGCACCAAGCAGCTTGACCCGACCGATCTG
>JAGQRU010000224.1 GCA_020425105.1 Paracoccaceae bacterium | reverse complement strand
AGATCTATGCCGAAGTCACCGGCTATGGCGCCACGTCGGACGGCTATGACATGGTCGCGCCGTCGGGCGAAGGCGGCGAACGGTCGATGCGTCAGGCCCTGGCCACCATCGGCGACCGCAAGGTGGATTACATCAACGCCCATGGCACATCGACACCGGCCGGGGATGTGACCGAAGTCGAAGCCGTGCGCCGCGTCTTTGGCGAAGGCAGCACCCCGCCCATTGCATCGACCAAGTCGCTGACCGGCCATTCGCTGGGCGCGACCGGCGTGCATGAAGCCATCTACAGCCTTCTGATGATGCAAAATGACTTCATCGCCGCATCTGCCAATGTGACAGAGCTTGACCCGGCGCTGCACCCGGACGAAATCGTCACCACCCGGCGGGACAATGTCACGCTGGATACGGTGCTGTCGAACAGCTTCGGCTTCGGCGGCACCAACGCAACGTTGATCATGAGCAGATATCACGGATAACGGAACCATGGCGGATCTGATGACCGGCAAACGCGGCCTCGTAATGGGGGTCGCCAATGAACGTTCCATCGCTTGGGGCATCGCGAAGGCGCTGGCAGACGAAGGGGCTGAACTGGCCTTTTCCTATCAGGGCGAGGCCTTCGGCAAGCGGGTGGCACCGCTGGCGCAATCCGTCGGATCGGATCTTCTGGTCGATGTGGATGTCACGGACGAGGCGTCGCTGGACGCCTGCTTTGGCGTGCTGGCCGAACGCTGGGGCAAGCTCGATTTCGTGGTGCATGCCATCGCCTTTTCCGACAAGGCGGAACTGACCGGGCGCTTCATCGACACCAGCAAGGCGAACTTCCAGAACTCGCTGACGATCTCCTGCTATTCGCTGATCGAGGTTGCACGGCGGGCGCGTCCGCTGATGACCGATGGCGGCACCATCCTGACCCTGACCTATCAGGGATCGAACCGCGTCACCCCGTTCTACAATGTCATGGGGGTCGCCAAGGCGGCGCTGGAAAGCGCGGTGCGCTATCTGGCCAACGATCTGGGTCCGGAAGGCATCCGGGTCAACGCGATCTCTCCCGGTCCCATGAAAACCCTGGCAGGGGCGGCAATCGGCGGCGCGCGCAAGACCTATCGCGCGACGGAAACCAACGCACCCCTGCGGTCGAATGCGACGTTGGAGGCCGTGGGCGGGACAGCGGTCTATCTGGCGTCGGATCACGGCGCCTGTACGACGGGCGAGATCATCCGCGTCGATGGCGGCTATCACGTTCTGGGCATGGCGCAGCCGGAAAACCTTTAAACAAAAAACGGTTACACGCGGATCCTCATGCAGACCCGGCAGTGTTCCTGCCGGGTTTCGCGTTGCCTGCGCGGCGCTTAACTTGCGGGCAAAACGGGGGTGATCAGCCCCACCACCCCGCCGCCCGGATCGGTGACGATGGCGACGCGCCCCACCTCGGGAATATCGAACGGCACACGCTGCACGACGCCCCCTGCGGCCAGCGTCTCGGTCATCGCATGATCCACATCGTCAACCGCCAGATAGGTCATCCAGTGCGACCGCACCCCATCCAGATGGGTGAGCGGGGTCATATCCATGATCCCGGCCACCGGAACGCCGTCGGCATGGCAGACACGGTACGGGCCTTCGGGCATGTCCATCGTCGCTACCGTCCAGCCGCACACGGTTTCATAGAACTCCACTGCGCCCGGGACGTCCCGCGTCATCAGTTCGCTCCACCATACCCGCCCGTGAATCTCTGCCATCGCCAACTCCCTGTTTTTCGCGCAGCGTAACAGATCCGCCGCCCGGTACCACTGCAAGCAGGCTAGGCGATTGCCCTTTGCCCATGTTTCAGGCAACAGAAGGCAACCCAGCGTGAAATCTCGCGTGGGACGGACTGCTTCATTGCCTCTCGGACAAGGATCAAGGCAGGCTGACGCGGCAACTTCAAAGGCGAACCATATGTCGATCACTGCGAGCATCTATCACCTCACTCACTATAAATATGACCGTCCGGTGACGCTCGGCCCACAAGTGATCCGCCTGCGTCCGGCCGCCCATTCACGAACCCGGGTGATTTCTCATTCGCTGAAAGTGTCGCCCGGCCCGTATTTCGAGAATCATCAGCAGGATCCCTACGGCAACTGGCTGGCGCGCTTCGTCTTTCCCGAACCGGTGCGCGAACTTAAGATCGAAGTCGATCTCGTGGCCGATATGTCGGTTTATAACCCGTTCGACTTCTTCGTCGAAGAAATCGCGGAAGAATTTCCGTTCGAATATCCCAAGGAACTGTCGGCCGATCTGTCGATCTATCGCCGGCCCGAACCGGCAGGCCCGCGCCTGACCGCGTTCCTGAAAACCGTGCCGCGCGAAAAGGTGCGCACCATCGATTTTCTGGTCAACCTGAACGCGCGACTGTCCAACGAAATCGGCTATGTGATCCGTCTGGAACCCGGGGTTCAGACCCCCGAAGAAACGTTCGAGACCGGCAAGGGATCGTGCCGCGACACAAGCTGGCTTCTGGTGCAGGCGCTGCGCCATCTGGGTCTGGCGGCACGCTTCGTATCGGGCTACCTGATCCAGCTGAAGCCGGATCTGAAGGCGCTCGACGGCCCATCCGGGACCGAGGTCGATTTCACCGACCTGCATGCCTGGTGCGAGGTCTATTTGCCCGGCGCGGGCTGGATCGGACTTGATCCGACTTCGGGCCTGCTGACCGGCGAAAGCCACATCCCGCTGGCGGCCACGCCGCATTATTCGAACGCGGCGCCGATTTCCGGCATGGCGAGCAAGGCCGAGGTCGAATTCGACTTCGACATGAAGGTCATGCGCACGGCGGAGCATCCGCGCATCACCAAGCCGTTTTCCGACGATGCGTGGGACGCGCTGAACGCGCTCGGCCACAAGGTGGATGCGCGGCTGAAGGCCTCCGATGTGCGCCTGACCATGGGTGGCGAGCCGACCTTCGTGTCCATCGACGATTTCGAAAGCGCGGAATGGAACTCCGATGCGGTCGGTCCGACCAAACGGGTTCTGGCCGACCGTCTGGTCCGGCGGCTGCGCGACCGTTTCGCGCCCGGCGGGTTCCTGCATTACGGGCAGGGCAAATGGTATCCCGGTGAAACCCTGCCGCGCTGGACCTTCTCGCTTTACTGGCGCAACGACGACAAACCGATCTGGCACGACCCCGAACTGGTGGCGCAGGAGGGCACGCGGTACGACGTGAACGCGCAAAAAGCCGCGTCGGTCCTGGCGACCATGGCCGATGTGCTGGACGTGCCGGCGAAGAATATCCTTGCCGCCTATGAGGATCCGGCCGAATGGCTGGTCAAGGAAGCCCAGCTTCCCAACAACGTTTCACCGGAAAATTCCAAGCTGAAGGACGCCGAGGAGCGCGCCCGGATCGCCAAGGTTTTCGACCGCGGACTGACCGATCCGGTGGGCTATGCCCTGCCGGTGCAGAAATGGCAGACGAAGTCGAACTCGGGCTGGAAATCCGAACGCTGGTCGCTGCGCCGCAAGCATCTGTTCCTTGTGCCCGGCGACAGCCCGTTGGGATACCGGCTGCCTCTGGGCTCGCTGCCGTGGGTTCGGCAGGTCGATTATCCGCACAGCTATCCGGCGGACCCGACCGAACCGCGCGCGCCCCTGCCCGACATGCCGCCGCCCGAAGCGCATTTCGGCGATCCCAGCCAGATGCGCGCCCAGTTCACCCCCGACCCGCCCCATAGCGGTCAGGTCGAGCAATATCTGATGGGTCCCGAGATCACCGGCCCGGTGCGGACCGCGCTGGCGGTGGAGCCGCGCGACGGACGCCTGTGCGTGTTCATGCCGCCGGTGGAACGCATCGAAGACTATCTGGAACTGATCGCAGCCGCCGAAACCGCCGCCAAGACCCACAAGGTCAAGCTGCAGATCGAAGGCTATGCCCCGCCCCACGATTCCCGGATGAACGTGATCCGCGTGGCGCCCGATCCCGGGGTGATCGAGGTCAACATTCACCCGGCGCACAGCTGGGACGATTGCGTGGCCACCACCGAAGCCATCTATGAAGAGGCCCGCCAGACCCGTCTGGGCGCCGACAAGTTCATG
>JAGQRU010000025.1 GCA_020425105.1 Paracoccaceae bacterium | reverse complement strand
CACGGTGAAGAAGTTGCCCAGCGACTTGGAGCTCTTCTTGCCGTCGACCTGCAGCATCTCGTTATGCATCCAGACATTGGCAAACTTGCCTTCGGGATGGGCGCAGCAGCTTTGCGCGATCTCATTCTCATGATGCGGGAACATCAGGTCGTTGCCGCCGCCATGAATATCGAAGCTCTCGCCCAGCAGGTCGTGGCTCATGGCCGAGCATTCGATGTGCCAGCCCGGCCGTCCGCGGCCCCAGGGGCTGTCCCACCCGGGCTGATCGTCGCTGGACGGCTTCCACAGAACGAAATCCATCGGGTCGCGCTTATAGGGTGCGACCTCCACCCGCGCGCCCGCGATCATGTCATCGACCGACCGCCCCGACAGCCGCCCGTATTCGGGATAGGACCGCACATCGAACAGCACGTGGCCTTCGGCGGCATAGGCATGTCCGCTGGCAATCAGCGTTTCGATCATCGCCACCATCTGCGGGATATAGGCGGTGGCGCGGGGCATCTCATCGGGTTCCAGCGCGCCCAGCGCGGCCATGTCGTCCAGATACCATTGCGTGGTCTCCGACGTGATGGTGTCGATGGGGCGTCCGGAGTCCGCCGCGCGCGCGATGATCTTGTCATCCACATCGGTGAAGTTGCGCACGTATTTCACATGACCGGCCCCGTAGACATGCCGCAGCAGGCGATAGAGCGTGTCGAACACCACCACCGGGCGCGCGTTGCCCAGATGCGCGCGGTCATAGACGGTGGGACCGCAGACATACATGCGCACCATGTCGAACTTGAGCGGCTCAAAAGGTTCCACCGCCCGCGACTTGGTGTTGTAAAGGCTGATCTGGGCCATGCCCGTGTCCCCCGACGGCTATGCTGCGCGATTGTCCGCGGGAATTAGCGGACCCGGCGCGGAAAGGAAAGTCGCCAGAGCTGGCGGCGGGCTTGACCTTTTGCCCCGGCCTGTCACAAACCGGCGCATGGGATCTGCACGACTCGACATCAATCTGAACGCCATCGCGGAAAACTGGCGGGCGCTGGACGGCAAGACCGGTACCGGGACGGAAACCGCGGCGGTGGTGAAAGCCGATGCCTATGGGCTGGGCTCGGGTCCGGTGGCACGTCATCTGGCCGCCGCCGGAGTGCGGACATTCTTTGTTGCCGTCGCCGAAGAAGGCGCGGCGGTGCGGGCTGCCGTGGGTCCCGGCCCGGCCATCGGGATCTTTTCCGGGCATATGGCAGGCGACACGGATCTGATCGCCGCCCATGATCTAACGCCGATGCTGAACAGCCCCGCACAGATGGACCGGCACCTGTCGGCCCTACCCGGCGCGGCGTTTGGAATTCAGCTCGACAGCGGCATGAACCGTCTCGGCATGGAGCCCGCCGAATGGGAGGCGGTGAAAGCGCGCGCGCTGGAGGCGAAGCCCTGGCTCGTCATGTCGCATCTGGCCTGTGCCGATGACCCCGATCATCCGCAGAACGCCCAGCAACTGGCCGCGTTTCGCGGCATGACCGACGGGCTGGGCCTGCGCCGGTCGCTGTCGGCCACCGGGGGCATCCTGCTGGGCCCCGACTATCATTTCGACGTGACCCGCCCCGGTGTCGGGCTTTATGGTGGATTGCCCTTCGCGACCGCGCTGCCCGTGGTGCAGCTGACCCTGCCGGTGGTGCAATGCCGCGACCTGCTGCCGGGCGAGCCGGTCGGCTATTCCGCCACCTGGGTGGCGCCGCGCCCGTCCCGCATCGCGACGGTCGCCGCCGGGTATGCCGACGGGCTGCTGCGGTCGCTGTCCGGCAAGGCCACGCTTTTCGCCAAGGGCACGCCCTGTCCGCTGGCCGGGCGGGTGTCGATGGATCTGCTGACCATCGACATCTCGGACCTGGACGAAGATCCCGAAACGCTGGAAATCCTCGGTCCCTATCAGGGGATCGACGCGCTGGCCGATGCGGCGGGCACGATCGGATATGAAATCCTGACCTCGCTCAGCGCGCGCTATGACCGGCGCTACGGCACGGCATAAGCACCGGGAGGGGCCCGCGCGGATGCAGCGCTCTCTCGACAAGTGCAGCGCGGCGCTTTAGGTCCGACCGGGACCCGCCAGTGCGGCGCAGACAACGGACGGATGGACGGATGACCCTTACTGCCCCTGTGGCCAGTCTCGGACGCAGCACCCTTGCCGCCATCGCGAGCCTGGGCCGGATTTCGATCTTTACCGCCCGCACCCTGCGTCACATCGCAACCCCGCCCTTCTATCTGCGGGAATTCTGGCAGGCGGTGATCGCCATCGGCTGGCTGAGCCTGCCCGTGGTGGGGCTGACCGCCGTCTTCACCGGCGCCGCGCTGGCGCTGCAGATCTATGCCGGATCGGCCCGGTTCAGCGCCGAAGCCGTGGTGCCCCAGATCGTGGCCATCGGCATGGTGCGGGAACTGGGCCCGGTTCTGGGATCGCTGATGGTCGCCGCGCGGGTCGCGTCCTCCATCGCCGCGGAAATCGGCACCATGAAAGTGACCGAACAGATCGACGCGCTGGTGACCCTGTCCACCCATCCGATGAAATACCTGACGGCGCCGCGGGTTCTGGCCGCCACGCTGACCGTGCCCGCGCTGGTGGCGGTCGGCGATTCCATCGGCATCATGGGCGGATATCTGGTGGCCACCACCCGGCTGGGCTTCAATGAAGCCGCTTATGTGAAGAACACCTTCGAGTTTCTGGAGTTCTGGGATGTGGGGTCGGGGCTGGTCAAAGGAGCCGTGTTTGGCTTCATCATCGCGCTGATGGGCTGCTATTACGGCATGAATTCGGGCCGTGGCGCCCAGGGCGTCGGCGCTGCCACCAAGGCCGCCGTCGTGGCCGCATCGGTTCTGATCCTCGCCGCCAATTACATTCTGACCGAGGCATTTTTCGCATCATGATCCGGCTCGACAACGTCCATAAGACCTTCGGCACCCACCCCGTGCTGCGTGGCGTGACGCTTGACGTGCCGCGCGGCGAAAGCATGGTCATCATCGGCGGATCGGGCACCGGCAAATCCGTGACCCTGAAATGCGTCCTAGGGCTGGTCACACCTGATTCCGGCACCATCACCGTGGACGGACAGGACGTGACCCGCGCGGACCGCGACGAATTCCTATCGCATTTCGGCATGCTGTTTCAGGGCGGCGCCCTGTTCGACAGCCTGCGGGTCTGGGAAAACGTGGCCTTCCGGCTGCTGCGCGGATCGCTGAAGAAGCCGCGCGAAGAAGCCCGCGCCATCGCCATCGACAAGCTGCGCCGGGTCGGGCTGCGCAGCGCGGTGGCCGATCTCTATCCAGCCGAACTGTCCGGCGGCATGCAAAAGCGTGTCGGCCTTGCCCGGGCCATTGCCGCCGATCCGCAGATCATCTTCTTCGATGAACCGACCACCGGGCTGGACCCGATCATGTCCGGTGTCATCAACGACCTGATCCGCGAGATCGTGGTGGAAATGGGTGCCACGGCCATGACCATCACCCATGACATGTCCAGCGTACGGGCGATTGCCGACAAGGTCGCGATGCTGCACGACGGCGTCATTCAATGGAGCGGCCCTGTCGGCGAATTGGACGCGACGCCAGACCCTTATGTGCAGCAGTTCATCCATGGCCGCGCCGACGGGCCGATCGAGGCCGTGCGCTGAACGCGCCACGCGGCTTGACTTCCCGGGTCAGGCTGCTGACGCTGACGCCATGACCCCGGTCTTTGTGATCAAGCTTTTCTCCCTGATCCTGTGGTGCCATGCGGCGGTGCTTGTCGTTGCGTGGTTCCGGGCCGTGGCGCGCTGCGATGTGAAAACCCATGTGGGCGCGTTCGTGGCACTGATGGGAGCGCTGGTGCCGGTGTCTTCGGGGCTGGTTCTGGTGGTGCTGGCGGGCGCGACGCTCGGCTTGCCCTCTGCGGTGGCCTTTCTCGCAATCCTGATCCCCGGCGGCCTGGCGGTGGCGCTAAATGGCGAGGTCGCCCGCCTGGGGCCGTATCCGCAAGGCGTGGAAGCCGGGCGCGTGGCGGTGTCGCTGCTGCTGTTTCTGGCGGCGCTGATCGCGAAAGGCGGTCTGTGACCCGTCTTCTGGCCCTGATCAATCTGGCATTGCTGATCGCCTTCCCGGTTGCCTGGGCGGCCCCGCTGCTGCGCGCCGGGCTGTTGCCGTTTTTCGGGCTGGCCGAAATCTCCATCCTGTCGGGGATCGCGGCGCTGTGGGACAGCGACCCGGCGCTGGCGGCGCTGGTCGCCGCACTGGCCATGGGTGCGCCCTATCTGAAGATCCTCAGCATGGCGGGAATCCAGTTCGGCTGGCTCAGCCCCCGTGCCCTGCCTCTGGTGAAGCTCGCCGGCAGGCTGGCCATGGCCGACGTGTTTCTGATCGCGCTTTATGTGGTTGTCGCCAAGGGCGTCGGCGTCGGCCATATCGAAACCGCTTGGGGCTTGTGGCTGTTCACCGGCTGCGTCGGGCTGTCGCTGGCAACCGGTTGGGCGACCCCATCGCGCCGCTGAACGGGCTGGACGCGGGCGCAGCTGTGAGGCATCCCGGCCCCATGGCCAAATCGCTTTCCTTCCTGTGCGCCGAATGCGGCGCTGCCCATTCCAAATGGTCGGGGCGCTGCGATGCGTGCGGCGCCTGGAACAGCATTACCGAAGAAGCCCCGCTATCGTCGGGGCCCGGCGCCAAGGGGCTGGGCGCCAAACGCGGACGCAAGGTGCCTCTGGTCGCGCTGTCGGACGACGAACCGCCCCCGCCGCGCACCGAATCCAAAGTGGCCGAACTCGACCGGGTACTGGGCGGCGGGCTGGTGCCTGCTTCGGCCACCCTTGTCGGCGGCGATCCGGGGATCGGCAAATCCACACTGCTGCTGCAGGCCGCTGCCGCCTTTGCGCGGCGCGGGCTGAAATGCGTCTATGTCTCGGGCGAGGAGGCCAGCGCCCAGGTCCGCATGCGCGCCCAGCGGCTGGGGCTGGGACAAGCCGATGTGCAACTGGCCGCGGAAACCGGCCTGCGGGACATCCTGACCACGCTGGAGGCGGAACGCCCCGATCTGGTCATCGTGGATTCGATCCAGACCATGTGGCTCGACACCGTGGACAGTGCTCCGGGATCGGTCAGTCAGGTCCGCGCCGCCGCCCATGAATTGACCAGCTTCGCCAAACGCCGGGGCGTGGCCGTGATCCTGGTCGGCCATGTGACCAAGGAAGGCCAGATCGCGGGGCCGCGCGTGGTCGAACACATGGTCGATACGGTGCTGTATTTCGAAGGCGAACGGGGTCACCAGTTCCGCATCCTGCGGGCGGTCAAGAACCGCTTCGGCCCTGCCGACGAAATCGGTGTGTTCGAGATGACCGGCAAGGGGCTGGCGCAGGTCGCCAACCCCTCCGCATTGTTTCTGGCGGATCGGGGCGAACCGGCGGCCGGGTCTGCCGTATTTGCCGGGATCGAAGGCACACGGCCGGTTCTGTGCGAATTTCAGGCCCTGATCGCGCCCGCGCCCCATGGGACGCCCCGCCGGTCGGTGGTGGGGTGGGATGGCGGCCGGCTGGCCATGATCCTTGCGGTGCTGGAATCGCGCTGCGGCATCCCCTTCGCGGGGCTCGACGTCTATCTGAACGTCGCCGGCGGGCTGCGGGTGGCGGAACCCGCCGCCGATCTGGCCGTCGCCGCGGCACTTCTGTCGGCGCGCGAGGACGTGGCCCTGCCGCGCGAGACGGTGGTTTTCGGGGAAATTAGTCTCTCTGGCGCCATACGCCCTGTGTCGCAGACTGAAAACAGGTTGAAAGAGGCCCTGAAACTTGGTTTCTCCAAGGCAATTGTGCCGCAGGGCGGCAAGACCACGGAAACCAGTGGTGTGGTACTGCAGCCCATGTCAGACCTGACCGGCTTTGTCGGCGATATTTTTGGCGCCGGGTGACCGCAGGCGGCCGGTAAGGGGAAGAAGGAGTAACGGTATGGATGGGTTTACCATTGTCGACGCGGTGGCGGGCGCGGTGATTGTCGTGTCGGCCATGCTGGCCTATTCGCGCGGCTTCGTGCGCGAACTGATGGCCATTGCGGGCTGGATTGCCGCCGCTGTCCTGGCGTTCCTGTTTGCCGGCAAGGCCGTGCCGCTGATCAAGGAAATCCCCTATCTGGGCGATTTTCTGGACGGATCGTGCGAATTGTCGATCATCGCCGCGTTCTCGGCGGTCTTCGCGCTGGCGCTGGTGGTGGTGTCGCTGTTCACCCCGCTCTTTTCCACCGTGGTGCAGCGCTCCGCCGTGGGGGGGCTGGATCAGGGCGCAGGGTTCCTGTTTGGCGCCTTGCGCGGCATCCTGCTGGTTGCTGTGGCTCTGGTCGTCTATGACCGCGTGGTGGTGTCGCAGCGTATCCCGATGGTGGAAGACAGCCGCACCGCCGCGGTTTTTTCCAGCCTGCGCAGCGATGTCGATGGCATGATCCCGCAAGACGCGCCCGGCTGGATTTTGATGCGATATGAGGAACTGGTGGGAAGCTGCGGCGCAGATGTGTGATCTGCGCCCCGCGATCCTCCGTTTATCATGATCCTTTCGTGACAGTCCCGGGCTTTGAGAGTAAACGGGCGCCACGTGATCAATGGAATCGGAGCCAGCACCGAAATGGGTGACCTGCGTTCGAACGGGACTGGCGACACCTTGCCGGGCACCCGCGATAAAGTTTTTCCGCAGCTTCCCTTCGACCCCGTCGGAGACGATGACAAGCTGCGCGAGGAATGCGGCGTCTTCGGCGTCATCGGCACGGCGGAAGCCGCCAATTTCGTGGCCCTTGGCCTGCATGCGCTGCAGCATCGCGGTCAGGAAGCAGGCGGTATCGTCACCCATCATCCGCAGCACGGGTTCAACTCGGTGCGGCATTTCGGGTATATCCGCGACAACTTCACCCGCCAGTCTGTCATGGACGGATTGCCCGGGTCGCTGGCCATCGGGCATGTGCGCTATTCCACCGCCGGATCGAAGGGCAACACCCAGATCCGGGATGTGCAGCCCTTTTTCGGCGAATTTTCCATGGGCGGCGCGGCGATTGCCCATAACGGCAATATCACCAA
>JAGQRU010000223.1 GCA_020425105.1 Paracoccaceae bacterium | reverse complement strand
TGCCGACCATGCCCAGCGTGGCCGACCGCAGCGCCTGGGCGCGATAGCCTTCGTCGTCCGAAAAGTCGCCGAACGGCCCATCGACCGGCAGAACGCCATGGGTCCGGCAAGCCGCCACGATGGCAGCCTGGGCCCAATGCCACGGGTCCGACCAATGTTTCTGGCCCTCGTGCAGCATATAGTAGTTTTCCTGTGTCCCGCCGATGCCGGTGGTCGCCATGCCCATCGACGCGGCGAAATCGGCCGCGCCCAGGCTCATCGCCTGCATGCGCGGGCTGGATGCCGCGATTTCTTCCACATGGGCAATGCCGGCGGCGCTTTCAATGATGACCTCGAATCCGATTTTCTTGGTGCGGCCCTTGGCGGTTTCGATGGCGGTCACCAGAGCGTCCACCGCATAGATGTCTGCGGCGCAACCGACCTTGGGGATCATGATCTGATCCAGGCGCTCATCGGACTGTTCCAGCAGGTCGACCACATCGCGGTACCAATAGGGCGTATCGAGCCCGTTGATTCGCACGCTGAGCGTCTTGTTGCCCCAATCGACGGCGCCGATGGCCTCGACCGCCTGTGCGCGGGCCATGTCCTTGTCGGACGGGGCAACCGAATCTTCCAGGTCGATATTGATCACATCCGCAGCGCTGGTTGCCATTTTTGCAAAGAGTTTTGCATTGGACGCCGGTCCGAACAGCTGGCAGCGGTTCGGGCGGGCAACGGGCTGGGGCTGGATACGAAAACTCATTCGAGTCCTCCTGGCAAGGATATTGCGGATTTCATCGGGCACTTGTTAGGATATTGCGCGTCCGGCATCAATCACTTTTTGCAGGTGCAGCATTTTGGCCCGGTACCGTGTGGCGCTGAATCCTTCCGCAGTTCTTTCGGGGTTCGGCGCAATTTATCCCGAAACTCGAACTTTGATGCGTCTTTTTTCGCGGCGCCGCTAGCGAGGCCGGAAAATATCGAAAAAACTGCCAACGCGGCTTTGGTAGAACCGGCCGAACCGTTGGGAGACCTTGCAATGATCAAGACGCCGTATCTGCTGTTTCTGGGCGACGCGCCCGACGCTTTGGCCGCAAAGGTGGCCCAGGGTATCAAGGACTGGCGCCCCGACCATGCGGTCGGCCAGCTGCGCTTGCCCGGATGCAAGGCCGATCTGGGCCTGCCCGACATGACATTGGCCGAAGCGCGCGCGGCGGGGGTCGAAACCCTTGTGATCGGCGTGGCCAACCGGGGCGGCGTGATCGGCGAAACATGGCGCGCCTGCCTGCTGGACGCCATCGCGGCGGGCTTCGATCTGGCCAGCGGGCTGCACACGCTGCTGAACGGCTATCCCGATCTGGTGCGCGCGGCGCAGGAAAACGGCACGGCGCTGCACGATGTGCGGGTGCCCGGCATCGCCTATCCCATCGCCAACGGCGTCAAGCGGACGGGAAAACGCTGCCTGGCCGTGGGCACCGACTGTTCGGTGGGCAAGATGTACACCGCATTGGCGATGGAGGCCGAAATGCGTGCCCGCGCCATGAACGCGACCTTCCGTGCAACGGGGCAAACGGGGATTCTGATCACTGGCAGCGGCGTTCCGCTGGATGCGGTGGTGGCGGATTTCATGGCCGGGGCGGTGGAATGGCTGACGCCGGACAACGATCCCGATCACTGGGATCTGATCGAAGGGCAGGGCAGCCTGTTCCACGTCTCCTATTCCGGCGTGACGATGGCGCTGGTGCATGGCGGACAGCCGGATGCGCTGATCCTATGCGATGAGCCGACCCGGCCCCACATGCGCGGCCTGCCCGATTACAAGGCGCCGTCGCTGGAAACCCTGCGCGATACCGCGCTGGCGCTGGCGCGGGTGGCCAATCCGGCCTGTCAGGTGGTGGGGATTTCGGTGAATACGCAGCATCTGTCCGAAGCCGACGCCCTTGCGCATCTGGCTGAGGTCGAGGCCCGGATGGGTCTGCCGGCGGTGGACCCGTTCCGCCAGGGTGCCGCGCGGCTGGTGGATGCGCTGGCGGCGATCTGATGGAGCTTGCGGTTCATTACGACACGTTCCAGCTGGCCGAAGTCTTCACCATCTCACGCGGGTCACGAACCCAGGCGGAGGTGATCACCGTGGCGGCGTCCGATGGCGCGGCCCGGGGGTATGGGGAATGCGTGCCCTATGCCCGCTATGGCGAAAGCCGGGGCTCGGTGAAGGCGCAGATCAAAGCCCTGCCCGCCGGGCTGGACCGTGTTCAGTTGCAGGAGGCGCTGCCCCCGGGGGCGGCGCGCAACGCGGTGGACTGCGCCCTGTGGGACCTTCAGGCCAAGCAATCCGGGCGGCGGGTCTGGGATCTGGCGGGCCTTCCGGCGCCGGGCCCCGAAATCACCGCCTTCACCCTGTCGCTCGACACACCGGACAACATGCGGGCGGCGGCCGACCGGCACAAGCACCGGCCGATGCTGAAGATCAAGCTGGGTACCCCGGACGACATGCCCCGTCTGGAAGCCGTGCGCGCCGGGGCGCCGAAATCCCGTATCATCGTGGATGCCAACGAAGGCTGGTCCGCCGCGGTTTATGCGGATCTGGCGCCGCATCTGCTGCGCCTTGGCGTTGCGCTGGTTGAACAGCCGCTGCCAGCGGGGGATGACGACGCGCTGATCGGGCTGGAACGCCCGGTGCCTGTCTGTGCGGACGAAAGCTGTCATGACCGCGCGTCGCTGCCGGGGCTCGCGGGCAAATACGATGTGATCAATATCAAGCTCGACAAGACCGGCGGGCTGACCGAAGCG
>JAGQRU010000222.1 GCA_020425105.1 Paracoccaceae bacterium | reverse complement strand
CACGTGTTCAACTATGACGTGCCCAGCCATGCTGAAGACTATGTGCACTGCATCGGCCGCAGCGGCCGGGCCGGGCGCGAGGGCAAGGCGCTGATGATCTGTGTGCCGCAGGACGAAAAGAACCTGGGCGACATCGAAACCCTGATCGCCAAGCCGATCCCGCGCATCGAAAGCACGTACGAAGCGGCCCCGCCGCCGCGCACGCGGGAGCGGCGCGAAAGTCAGCAGGCGGACGAAGCGCCCGCGGCCAACGACGCCAAGCCGCCCCGCAACGATGAAGACCGGTCCCGGCGCAGCCGCGGTGGCCGCAATCGCCGCCGCGACCGGGATTACGATGACGGCGGCGTTGTCGGCATGGGCGATCATCTGCCCAGCTTCATCGCGCTCAGCTTCGAAGAACGGCGGGCGAGCTAAGCCCGCTTCGGATCAATAGCCGGGCCACAGGCCCGGTGTTGCCAGTTCCAGACAATGCCCGTCGGGGTCGCGAAAATACAGGCTCTGCCCGCCCGCGGGCCACGCGACCTCGCTTTCGATCGGGACGGATGCCGCGGCCAGCTGGCGCCGCCATGCCGGAAGATCCTCCGCCGACACCGAAAATGCCATGTGCAGCGGTCCCGATCCGTCATGGGCCGGGATCGTGCCGAACGGCGTGCGCACCGGATCCAATGTGCCCCCGCGCAGAAACAGCAGCAAAACCCCGCGCCCGGACACATCGAAGGCCCGCATGCGGGCATCTTCATGCAGCAGGCGCAGCCCCAGCACATCGCGATAAAACGCGGTGGCCGGATCCAGCGCCGCCACATAAAGCACCGTTTCCAGGATCGCCGTGGGTCTGAGCATGGCGCAAGGCTAGGCCAGCGCGGCAACCCGGGTCAACGGGGCGCGATGGGCCTGTGTCAGACCACCAGGCGGCTGATGACCACGGTGACTTCGGGCTTGCGGCCAATCTCGGCATTGGCGGTGTTGCGCGCCGCACGCCGCAGGCCTTCGGTCAGCTTGTCGTCGTCTACCAGAACGTCATCGTCCGCCCGCCCCAGAAATTGATCAAGATCGTGTTCCAGAACGTCGGTCAGCGGCGCGCGCGACCGGCCGACCTTCGGCAGCCCCATGATTTCGCACCATGGCTCGCCCAGCGGTTCGTCGTTTTCATCCATGATCAGCGTGATGACGATCTGGCCGTTCAACGCCATGCGGATCCGGTCGCGGACCACGCCGTCCATGGCGCCGATTTGCACCGTCCCGTCCAGATAGGTCCGGCCCGTATCGACATAGTCCACGACCCTTGGCGCATTGCCCGCCAGATCCACCATCGTGCCATTGGGCGCCAGCACGCCCTTGATCCCGCTTTCGGCGCCCAGCTTGACATGTTCGCGCAGATGCCGGTGTTCGCCATGCATCGGGATCAGGAATTGCGGCGTCATCAGGCGGTGCATGCGCTGCAGATCCGGGCGGTTCGCATGACCGGACACGTGATAGATGCCCGCGCTGTCATCGACCACATCCACGCCCCTTTCGCTGAGCGCGTTGATGATCCGCAGCACATCGCGTTCATTTCCGGGGATTGTCTTCGATGAAAAGAGGAACAGATCGCCCTCTTTCATCTCGACCCCCAGATACTTGCCGCGCGCCAGCTGGGCCGACGCCGCGCGCCGTTCGCCCTGGCTTCCGGTCACGATCAGCATCAGGTTTTCGCGCGGGATCTGGCCGCAGTCTTCGACCGGCACGGTGGCCGGAAAGTCCTGCAAGACGCCGGTGTCCACGGCGGCGGTCACCATGCGCCGCATCGCGCGGCCCAACAGAACCACCGACCGCCCCGCGGCCTTGCCCGCCTGCGCCAGAGTGCGCACCCGCGCGACATTCGACGCGAAGGTGGTTGCGACCACCATTCCGGCAGAGCTTGCCACGAGCTGTTCCAGCGCCGGACCCAGGGTCGCTTCGGACCGGCCGGGATTGGGGCTCATGACATTGGTGCTGTCGCAGACCAGTGCGCGCACGCCCGGGCGCGCGACCTCGGCCCATAAATCCGGGTTGAAAGGTTCGCCCACCAGAGGCGTTTCATCCAGCTTGAAATCGCCCGAATGCACGACGCGCCCCGCCGGGCTGTCGATCACCAGCGCAGAGGTTTCGGGGATCGAATGCGACATCGGCAGGAAGGACACGCGGAACGGGCCGGCCTGCACTGCTTCGGGCCAGGGCTGCACAATGCGCACCTCGTCTTCGGGCTGGCCCTGTTCTTCCATCTTGCGGCGCGCGATGTTGCCGGTGAACGGGCGGCAATAGACCGGCGCGCGCAGGCGCGACCACAGATGGCCGACGGCGCCCACGTGATCTTCGTGCGCATGGGTGATGAAAATCCCGTCCAGCCGGTCAGCACGGTCTTCCAGCCATTCGATATCGGCAAAGATCAGATCCACCCCCGGCGTCCCATCCATGTCCGGGAAGGCGACGCCAAGATCCACCACGATCAGGCGTTCGGCGTCTTTTGGTCCATAGCCATACACATAACAGTTCATTCCGATCTCGCCCGCCCCGCCGAGGGGCAGATAGATCAAGCGGTCAGTGCTCATTCGGGCCCGACTCCTTGTTGTAATTGTTAATCACCGTCAACCCGTGCATCGTGAGGCTTTCGTCAAAATCGTCAAACAGCATATCGCCTTGCTGGAACAACGGCGCCAGCCCACCGGTGGCGATGACTTTCATCGGGCGGCCGTGCTCTTCGCGGATGCGGGTGGTGATTTCCTTTACCAGCCCGACATACCCCCAGAACACCCCCGATTGCATGCAATCGACCGTGTTCTTGCCGATAACCTGCCCCGGCATGGTCACGTCAATATGCGGCAGCGCGGCGGCGGCCTGATGCAACGCCTCAAGGCTCAGGTTCACCCCCGGCGCGATAACCCCGCCGATATAGGCGCCATCCACATCCACGGCATCGAACGTGGTGGCCGTGCCGAAATCCACCACGATCAGATCGCCGCCGAAGCGGTCAAAGGCACCCACGGTGTTCACCAGACGGTCCGGCCCGACGCGCGTCCCGGCATCGACACGGACATCGACCGGCAGCAGACAGTCGGGGCGCCCGACGACCAGCGGGCGGCAGTCGAAATACCGCCCCGCCAGAACCCTGAGGTTGAACACGACGCGCGGCACGGTCGATGAGATGATGACCTCGCTCAGATCCGCGGTCAGGTGCTGGCTTTTCATCAGCGTGGTGAGCCAGACATAATATTCGTCGGCAGTTCGGCTGTGCGACGTCGCCATGCGCCAGGTCGCGATGAAGTCGGTCCCGTTCCAGATGGAAAAGACCGTGTTCGTGTTGCCGCAATCAATGGCGAGAAGCATGGGCGCAGTCCTGCAGGATGTCTTAGAAATAGATTTCGGCGGCGGGCAGCGTCACGCGCCCCTTTGGCCCGGTCAGAACCAGGGCGCCATCGGCATCGATATCGGTGAAGGTCCCGGTGATGCTGTCGCGCGCGGTCCGGGCGGTGATCACCTCGCCCCGCTTCGCCGCATGGTTCAGAAATGCCCGGCGCAGCGGATCAAAACCAAAGGTCGTCAGGCGCGCGTCCCAGGCGGCGAAGGCCGGGGCGAGCAGATCCAGAAACTCCTCCGGCGTCAGCCGGATCCCGGTGGCCGACAGAACTGACGTCGGCGCCATCGCCCCCTGTTCCAGCGCCTCGACATCGGGGGATGCCACGAGGTTCACTCCAATGCCGACGCAGAGCGGGCTCAGTTGCGCCCCCTGCCCGGTCGCCTCCAGCAGGATCCCCGCGACTTTCGCGCCATTCAGCAGCACGTCATTGGGCCATTTCAGGGTGATCGCTTCGGGGCGGCGGGTGGCATCGGCCAATGCGTCGCGCAAGGCCAGCGCCGCAACGAACGACCGCTGGGCCGCCGCCGCGGGCCCGCCGCTGACGCGCATCGCCAATGTCGCGGTGAAATTGCCCTCGGCGCTCAGCCAGTTGCGGCCGCGCCGGCCGCGGCCCGCGGTTTGGCGCAGCCCTAAAATCCAGATGGGACCGGTGATCTCCGGCCCCATCCGTGTCGCTTCGGCATTCGTGCTGTCGAGCTCGGCCACCACGTGTCGTCCGACACCGGGTGGCCAGCCCTGCGGATTACTGGACAAGCGTCGCCGCCGCCGCTGCTGCCAGGGATTCGATGCCGAAGAGGTTGATCACCCCCAGCACCATGATGGCGGCAGAGGCAACCAGGAACCCTGTCAGCACCGGCGTCGAGGTCTTGTCGAGAGGCGCCTGCGCTTCACCGAAATACATGTAGTAAACGATGCGCAGATAATAGAAGGCGCCGATCACCGATGCGACCACCCCGGCAACCGCGAGCCATGCCAGCCCGCCGTCGAACGCCGCGCGCAGCACATAGTATTTCCCGAAGAAGCCCACCAGCGGCGGCACCCCGGCCAGACTGAACAGCAGGATCAGCATCGCAAGCGCCTTCAGCGGCTCGCGGTTCGACAAATCGTTCAGCGACCCGATATCGGTCACGGGCTGACCGTCGCGGCTCATCGACAGGATGAAGGCGAAGGTGCCGACATTCATCGTCACGTA
>JAGQRU010000221.1 GCA_020425105.1 Paracoccaceae bacterium | reverse complement strand
CATAGGCCTGCGCCAGCGGCTCGGCGCCCATGGGCACCGCATTGCCCGACAGGGCGGCAACGCCGTCGGGGCTGGCCAGCGCCTGTGCATCCAGACCCAGTTCGGCCGCCAGCGCGGCGTTGACCACAATCAGATCGGGTCGCGGCGCCGGCTCTGCCCGCTGCCGCACATAGAAGCGGTCGGGCAGGCGGGCATAGCTGTTGTCGAACGGGATCTGGAGCGTCATCGGCGTTTCTGTCCTTAATGCTCCCCCAAACCTAATTCCTGCGTCGATCTTTGCAAATGCTCCGGGGTCAGAGCGTTCCGATGCGCTCCGCCAGCAGCGCGAAGAACCCGTCGGCGTCCACATCGCCCATAAACATCGCATTGGGGCGGCGAGGCGTGACGCCCCACCAGTCGGCGACGGTCATGCCCCGTGTCAGCGCGCTGTGCAGTTCGATCTCCACATTCACGTGGCGGCCGGAAAACAGATCGGGCCGCAGCAGATAGGCGATGACGCAAGGGTCATGCAGCGGCGCGCCCGGGGTTGCGTATTTCTCCTTGTCGAAGCGTTCGAAAAAATCGGTCCACGCGGCTACAGCGTCGCCTACCCGTGTGCCCATGTCGCGAAACGCCTGCAGATGCGTTTCGGTGGTCAGCGCCTTGTGGGTGACGTCGAGCGGCATCACCGTCAGGTCGATGCCGCTGGCAAAAACCTTGTGCGCCGCTTCGGGGTCCACATAGATGTTGAATTCCGCCGCCGGGGTAATGTTGCCCACTTCGAAATAGGCCCCGCCCATCAGCACGATCGCCGCGATCCGTTCGGCGATGTCGGGGGCTTTTTGCAGCGCCATGGCGATATTGGTCAGCGGCCCGAGCGTACAGACCGTCACCGCGCCGGGCGGTTCGTCCCGCAGCGTCTGGACGATGAAATCGACCGCATGCGCGTCTTGCAGCGGCATGCGCGGTTCCGGCAGCGCGATCCCGTCCAGCCCCGTCTTGCCATGGACATGTTCGGCCGTGACCAGTGTGCGCTGCAACGGCCGGTCGGCTCCGGCAAAGACGAAGATGTCGGGCCGCCCGGCCAGTTCGCAGATCACACGCGCATTGCGCGCGGTCAGCGCCAGCGGAACATTGCCCGCCACCGTCGTGATGCCCAGCACCTGCAGTTCCGGCGCCGCCAGGGCCAGCAGGATGGCGACGGCGTCGTCCTGTCCCGGATCGGTGTCGATGATGATCTTGCGCGGTGGCATCGCGGGCTCCCTTCAGCGGTTCCAGGCGACTGTCGGACGGCGCGGACAAAAAGAAAAGCCCCGGCAGGTCGTGCCGGGGCAGGGTGCCGCGATGTGCGGGATCAGCCGTCGAAATCGACCGTTTCCGTCAGCCGCAGTGCCGCGGGACGCATATGCGCGATGTCCATCAGGTTCAGCGCGTCCGGGGTGAAACTGCCCCACGATGTGACCAGCGCCGAGGCGGGAACCGACGGATCGACCGGGTATTCGTCGTTAATTTCAGCGTAAAGCTCCTGCCCCGTGTGCGAGGCGAGGAATTCCATCAGCTTCACTGCGTTGTCGCGGTTGGGGGCGGCTTTGGTCATCGCGACGCCGGACACGTTCACATGGGTGCCGCCATCTTCGAAGGTCGGAAAGATGATGCGCACGCTGTCGGCCCAGGCCTTCTGTTCCGGGTCCTTCAGCATCAGGCCCATGTAATAGGTGTTGCCGACCGCGATGTCGCATTCGCCGGCCCAGATCGCCTTGACCTGTGCACGGTCGTTGCCCTGCGGTTTGCGGGCCAGATTGGCCTTCACCGCTTCCAGCCAATGCGCGGTGTCTTCTTCGCCGTGATGCGCGATCATGGCCGCGGTCAGGGCGACGTTATAGGCATTGGTCCCCGACCGGGTGCAAATGCGGCCCTTCCATTTGTCCGAGGCCAGGTCTTCATAAGTCGTCACATCGCCATCGGCGACACGGTCGTTGGCGGCATAGATCACCCGCGCGCGGCTGGTCAGCCCGAACCAGTGATGCGCCGGGTCGCGATAGATTGCGGGAATGGCCGCGTCCAGCGCCGCGCTTTCCACCGGCTGGGTGACGCCTTCGGCCACCAGTTCGGCCAGCCGCGAAATATCGGTGGTTAGCACCAGATCGGCGGGCGACCGGTCGCCTTCGGATTTCAGCCGTTCCACCAGCCCCTTGCTGAGAAATACCGAATTCACCGCGATCCCGGTTTCCGCCGTGAAGGCGTTGAACAGCGGCTCGACCAGTTCGGGCTGGCGATAGGAATAGACATTCACCTCTTGCGCGAAGACCGGCATGGCTGCGGTGGCAAGCAGCAGGGCGCTTAGGGCGAGGTGGAGGCGGGTCAGCATGGAAGGCTCCTGGGGTTTAGTTGACTCTTTTGGTCGCTTTATGGGCTTAAACACGACTCAAATGGTCGGGTCAATCGGGCGGAGCAAAAAACTGACTAAAAAACTCAGATTCAGATCAAGCCGTCTTTTCCGCCCGCTTCGCCGCGTCCCAGATCGCGTCCATCTCGGCCAGGGTTGCGTCTTCCGGGCCCCGTCCCTGTTGCGCGAGCGTGGCTTCGATAGCTTCGAAGCGGCGGGTGAATTTGGCGTTGGCACCCCGCAGGGCGGTTTCCACATCGACCCCCAGATGGCGGCCAAGATTGACCACGACAAACAGCAGATCGCCGTATTCCTCGGCAATGGCCTCAGCGCCCAGCCTGTCGCGGGCTTCGACCAGTTCACGGCTTTCTTCGGCCAGTTTGTCCAGAACCGGGCCGGTATCGGGCCAGTCGAACCCGACCCGGGCCGCTCGCTTTTGCAGCTTTTCAGCCCGCATCAGGGCCGGCAGGTTCAGCGCCACATCGGCCAGCACGCCTGACCGCGCGCGCGCGGCGCGCTCTTTCGCCTTCTGGGCCTCCCAATCGACGGTCTGCTGTGCCGCGCTCTTGTCGCGGCTTTCGTCGCCGAACACATGCGGATGCCGGTCTACCATCTTGTCGGACACCGCGCGGGCGATGTCGTCGAAGCTGAACGCGCCCGCCTCGCGCCCCATTTCGGCGTGATAGACGACCTGCAGCAACAGATCCCCCAATTCGCTTTTCAGATCCTCCATGTGGCGGCGGGCGATGGCGTCCGCGACCTCATAGGCTTCCTCGATCGTATAGGGGGCAATGGTGTCGAAGGTCTGTTCGATGTCCCACGGGCAGCCCGTGTCGGGGTCGCGCAGCCGGCGCATGATTTCCAGCAGGCGCGGCATGCCGCCTTCGGGGTCGTGGATCAGGTCATCGGTCATGGAACGCTCCGGCATCTGGGTCCGGGGCAAGAGGGCAGACCGGAGCGCGGTTGTCCAGCACCGGGGCGGCCTGCGATACAATGGGCCGGCCCGCGTCCGGCGACGGATGCCCCTTGACCCGCGCCGGTCGGTCGGACATGGCACGGTCATGGTACCTGACGACAAGCTCGACCAGATCGCCGCGAGGTTCGAATATCTTGAAGCGCGCATGGCAGAAGGGGTGGCCGGCGACGACATCGCCGCGCTGGCGCGGGAATATTCCGACCTGCGGCCCGTGGTGGAAGAAATCAGCCGCTATCGCCGCTTGCAGGCCGATCTGGCCGAAGCGAAGGCGATGTTGAACGACCCGGAATTGCGCGACCTGGCTGAAGATGAACTGCCGCTGCTGACCGCGCAACTGCCGCAGGTGGAAAAGGCGCTGCAACTGGCGCTGCTGCCGCGCGACGCCGCCGACGACCGCCCGGCGATGATCGAAATTCGCCCCGGTACGGGCGGCGAAGAAGCCGCGCTGTTCGCGGGCGATCTTCTGCGGATGTATCAGCGCTATGTCGAAGCGCGGGGCTGGCGGTTCGAGGTTCTGGAAGAAAGCGCGACCGAACTGGGCGGCGTGAAAGAGGTCGTGGCCCGGATCGACGGCACGGGTGTCTTCGCGCGCATGAAATTCGAATCGGGCGTGCATCGGGTGCAGAGGGTGCCCGCCACCGAATCGGGCGGGCGGGTCCATACCTCGGCCGCGACGGTGGCCGTGCTGCCCGAGGCCGAAGACGTGGATATTCAGATCGATGCGAACGATCTGCGCATCGACACGATGCGGGCCAGCGGTGCGGGCGGGCAGCATGTGAACACCACCGACAGCGCGGTGCGCATCACCCATCTGCCTACCGGACTGGTCGTGACCAGTTCCGAAAAGTCCCAGCACCAGAACCGGGCCATCG
Source organism: Paracoccaceae bacterium (assembly GCA_020425105.1). GTDB lineage: Bacteria > Pseudomonadota > Alphaproteobacteria > Rhodobacterales > Rhodobacteraceae > Meridianimarinicoccus. The sequence goes on along the minus strand of JAGQRU010000221.1, from coordinate 2,175 downwards.
CGCTTCAGGTGCTCAAGACCCGGCTTTATGACATCGAACGGCAGCGATTGTCAGACGAACGCGCCGCGGACCGCAAGGGGCAGGTAGGCTCCGGCGACCGGTCCGAACGGATCCGCACCTATAATTTTCCGCAGGGCCGGGTGACCGATCACCGGATCAATCTGACGCTGTACCGGCTGGATCAGGTGATCACCGGCGATCTGGACGAGTTGATTGACGCGCTGATAGCCGACGATCAGGCCGCACGCCTGGCCGAACTGAACGAATGACGGGCACCGACTTGTTGCGCCGCGCGCTGCCCCTGTTGCGGCAGGCGGGCATTGACGATCCGATGCGCGACGCGCGCAGGCTTCTGGCCCATGCGCTGGACATCGCGCCGGGGCGGTTGACCCTGGTTCTGCCCGATCCTGTGCCGGCCGATGCCGAAGCGCGCTTTGCCGACGCCATCGCGGCGCGGGCGGCGCGCCAGCCTGTGTCGCAGATCGTGGGCCAGCGCCAGTTCTTCGGGCGCAACTTCCGCGTGACCTCCGATGTTCTGGACCCGCGGCCGGAGACCGAGGTTCTGGTGCAGACCGCACTGTCCGCGCCCTTCGGCCGGGTGCTGGATCTGGGCACCGGCAGCGGGTGCATCCTGCTCAGCCTTCTGGCGGAACGGCCCGCGGCGACCGGTCTGGGGGTCGACATTTCACAGGCAGCGCTGCATGTCGCGCGCGACAATGCCCGTGCCCTGGACCTGCTGGACCGGGCCGCGTTTCAGGTCGGCGACTGGGCGGCGGGGCTAAGCGGTCCTTTCGACCTGATTGTTTGCAACCCGCCCTATATCGACGCGGCAGAGTACGCGACGCTTGCGCCCGAGCCGCGCCTGTGGGAACCGCGCGGCGCGCTGACCCCGGGGCCGGACGGGCTGGCGCCCTATCGGGTTGTGCTGGGGCAGGTTCCGGGGCTGTTGTCGCCGGGCGGCCGGGTGGTGTTCGAAACCGGAGCCGGTCAAAGCGCCGATGTCGCCGCGCTGGCGCGGGAGGCCGGGTTCGGGCCGGTGCAGGTCCTGTGCGACCTGGACGGGCGCGGTCGGGTTGTTGCCGCGACTTTCGGCTGAACCCGGGCGCAAGGTAACAAGTTCGACAGTTTTCGCTTGTATTGCCTTATTATGCGTGTTTTACACCTTTGTGTCGGACGTTCGGAGCCCTTGAAAAGCGCCCCCCGACATCAAGCCGAAATGACCAGCGCAGCGTATCCTCCGGGTTTAGGGAAACCCGCCGCGCCGCAGGCACAAACAAGGCCGAGTTAAAAGCAAGAATGAGATCTTCAAAGTCACGTTCGCGGTCCAAGAACAACCGCAACAGATCGGTCGGCAATATTGTCAACCGGGTGTTCGACAGTTCCGGTCCCGAAGGCAAAGTTCGCGGCACGCCGCAGCAAATTATCGAAAAGTACAACCAGCTGGCCCGTGACGCGCAGTTGTCCAACGACCGCGTGGCCACCGAAAACTTCCAGCAGCATGCGGAGCATTATACCCGTATGCTGAGCGAAGCGCAGCGCGAGGCCGACGCCCGGCGCGAACAGCAGGAACAGCAGAATCGCGACCGTCAGCGCGACCGCGACGACAACCGCAACGGCGGGTCGGCGTCCGACATGCCCGATGCGAAGCCGGAACCTGTTTCCGAACCGGCCGACACGCCGGAGTTGGCTGCCGCCGATCACGGATCCGTCAGCGGCGGCGACGTCGTCGATTTCGGCGATGGCGACGATGGCGACAGCAGCGGTCTGGTGGAAACGCCGGAAAGCGCCGAAGAAGCCGCGCCCAAACCGCGCGCGCGCCGGGCCAGAAAGCCGAAAGTTGCAAAAGCTCCGAAAGCGGATGCCGATGACGCCGCGCCGGTTGCTGAAGACAGCGCGGCACCTGAGGCCGGGTCAGACCCGAAACAAGCCGCCGAATAAGCGCTGGACTTCGATCCGCAACGTGACAGGGTCCGACCGCGTTCGGGCCCTTTTTCGTGGGCGGGGGCTCAGCTTCTTCCGTGATCGATTTGCCGTGCCAGCGCGCAGAACCCTTCCAGCGGGATCTCCTCGGCACGCGCGGTGGGGGCGATGCCCGCGGCCTGCAACCGGTCTTCGATATCCGGGCTCAGACCCTTCAACGCCGCGCGCAGCATCTTGCGGCGCTGGTTGAACGCC
>JAGQRU010000220.1 GCA_020425105.1 Paracoccaceae bacterium | reverse complement strand
GGGTCGAAATCCACCATCGCCGATCTGGCCGACTTTCGCGCCCAGGGGTGGGACATCGACCTGCAGGCGCATCTGCGGCGCGGCGGGCGGGTGCTGGGGATCTGCGGCGGCTATCAGATGCTGGGGCAGGCCTTGCACGACCCGGACGGGATCGAAGGCACGCCGGGCTCGGTTGCCGGGCTGGGCCTGCTGGACGTCGCGACCGTCATGGCACCGGAAAAGCGTCTGGCCCGGGTTGCGGGCCAGCACAGGGCCAGCGGGATGGCGCTGCAGGGGTACGAGATCCATCTGGGCCGCACGGACGGCGCGGACTGCGACCGGGCGTGGCTCGATCTGGACGGGCGCGCGGAAGGTGCTGCCTCACGGGATGGGCGCGTGATGGGCTGCTATGTTCACGGACTTTTTGCAGCGGACGCGTTTCGCGCGGCGTTTTTCGGCGGGCTCGGGCTGCAGGTCGGCAGCTTCGATTATGAGGCCGGGGTGGACGCAGCGCTGGACGATCTGGCCGCGCATCTGGAGCGCCACATGGACATTGACCGATTGCTGGCCTTGGCGGCGCCCGTCACGCCATAGAAAAGGCGCGCTCGGCCTTCCGAGCGCGCCTCGGTATTCCCAACAGACCCGATCAGTATTTGCCGATGCTCTTCAGCACACGATCCAACTGAATCCCCTGTTCGCTGCCCAGCCCCGGGGCGCTGCGCACGGCATTGTAATACACCACCGGATCATAGGCCGTGACCGGCAGGCCAAGCCCATCGACGGTCAGCCGCCCCATTGAAGACAGCAGGCCATAAACCGCTAGTTGCTCAAGCGCCGACGCATCGATCTTGGCGCCGCGGGCGTCCAGAAGTTCCTGTTCCGCATCCAGCACGTCAAGCGTCGTCCTCGCGCCCAGGGTCGCCTCTTCGCGCGTCCCGTCGAACGCAATCTGCGCCGCTTCGATCTGCCGGTCGGTGGCCACCAACCGCGCCCGGGCGACGTCACGCACGGCCCACGCGCGGCCGACCTGTTCGTCGATCTGAGAAGTGGTCCGCAGCAAACTGGCGCGGCTGTTGTCGCGCTGCGCCTTGGCCCGGCGATAGGCCGAATTCAGCCCGCCGCCGCGGTAGATCGGCCCGGACAGGGTCAGGCCGACACTCGCTGTCGGCTCAAGATCGTTGCCGCGGAACGCGCTGCTGCCATCGGTATACCCGACCGAGGCATCGGCCGACAGAGATGGCAGAACGGCGGCTTCGGCCCGTACCACGTTGATTTCATCCACAGTCACCAGACGCTGCGCGCGCAGGATGGATGGATGCGCCCGCAGCGCGATCTCACGCGCTTCGGCTTCGTTCGCGGCGGTGCGCGGCAGTGCCGGCGGCGGTGCGAGTTGTCCGGGATACCGGCCAACCTCAAGATTATAGGTTTCGCGGGAGGTTTCCAGGTCGCCCTGCGCCGAGACCAGTTCGGCCTGCGACTGCGCCAGACGCGATTCTGCCTGCGCCACATCGGTGCGGGTCACTTCCCCCACATCGAACCGGTCACGGGCCGCGCGCACCTCTTCATCCAGAACCCGCACGTTGTTGCGGCGCAGATCCACCGTTTCAGTGGCCCGGATCACTTCCATATAGGCCTGGACCGCTGCGAACAGGACCACCTGCTCCTGCACCAGAAGCGCCTCGCGCGCCGCCAGAACGGCTTCTTTCGCCGCCTCGATGGCCAGCTTGTTGCGCCCGCCCTCATAGATCACCAGTTCCGAGGTCAGCCCCAGCGTGTTGGTGACACTGTCGCGGTCCGCGCTGGGAAGCACATTGTCCCCCCCCAGATGGGTCCATGTTCGGGAGGCGCTGTAATTCAGCGTCGGGCGCAGCACCGCCACGGCGGAGGCCACGTCTTCGTCCGCCGCGCGCAGAACCGCACGGCTTTGCTCCAGAAGATCGCTGTTGTTATAGGCCGAGACCAGCGCGTCGGTCAGGGTTTCCGACCGGGCCGGCGAAATCGCCAGACCGGCAAGCAAAACTGCGGCGAACGCCGCGCCTGCATATTTCTGTGCCACCTGTCTGCTCCTGCTGCGCCGGGTTCGGCCCGGCAGATTAAAACGCGAATGCCGCCGCTTTGGCAAAGCCAGGCAGCACCGGCGCGCCGGCATTGAAGTCAAATCGCCAATTCACCGCACCATCGATCTTATAGCCGATCTTCACGGTCCCCAAGGCGCCTTCGGCGAAAATCGCCGCGATGCGCCCGCCTTCCTTCAATTGATCGAGCAGCCCGGCGCCGATGGTTTCCACCGCGCCTTCCACAACGATCACATCATACGGCCCATGCTTCGCGGCACCTTCGGCCAGCGGACCGGCGATCACCGCCACATTGTCCACCCCCTGATCCGCCAGACGGCCCATGGCGTCGCGGGCCATGTCTTCGTCTTCCTCGATCGCCACCACCGCATCGGCGAGTGCCGCGATGAGCGCGGAGGAATAGCCATAGGCGCAGCCCAGATCCAGCACCGCTTCGGTGCTCTGGATATTCAGGGCATCCAGCATCTTGGCCAGGGTGCGGGGCTCCAGAAGAACGCGGCCGCCCCCCAGATCAAGGTTGTTGCCCACATAGGCGGCCTCAGCCATCGCTTCCGGGACATAGGCCTCGCGCGGGATGCGCAGCATGGCGTCGATGATAGGAAATTTCGTCACATCGGACGGGCGCACCTGAGTGTCGACCATCGTGGTTCGGCGAGCAGAAAAATCGGGCATGGACCAAACTCTGGCGTTCAGTTTCTTGTAATACTGCCTTCGCACGAAAGCCCGGCCCGGGCAACCATCCAAAGCGCCTTGCGCGACCAAACGCCTTGCGCTATGACCCGCGAACACCGGTTCGGCGAGTTGGCGGAGTGGTGACGCAGCGGATTGCAAATCCGTGTACACCGGTTCGATTCCGGTACTCGCCTCCAATACTTTCAATGAGTTAGCGAAGTTGCTGCTCATCGTGGTATCACCTCAGGTATCAGTTTCTCGTTCTGGTCTCGTTCTGCTCGTGTCTACTTGCGCTTTGCCACCGCTTGGCCCGCGCGCATGATTTGCCTCGCCTCCCCTGCATGTTTGATGATCATCGCGCTGGATGTGTGGCCGCTGCAGCTGGCGATTTCGTCGTCAGTGCAGCCCGCTCACGCCCGGCCAGGCGCAACCCAAGAAGTGTATATGCGCGAAGGTTACAAGCTAATCCAATTCAACGCGGCAATAGAAAAGTTCAGTCCCGGCTGAGCTTTCAAACCTGACTTGGATACGGCTTTGAATGCGGCCCCTCGGAAAGAGACTTGGCACTTGTGGCCGTAGCGATTGCGGCCCGGATCTCTGCATCTTTGTGCCCGCGGCTCAGGCGCGTGCACAAAGATGCAGGGTTGACGCAAGCGGACTTGGCGGAACGGCTAGCAAGCCGCAATCCTTCGTCGTCACGGTCGAAACGCAGGAACGCGGGCTTGACGTGATGGAGTTCGCCAAGTGGATGGCGGCTTGCGATGGCTTGTGTGCGGTGTCCGAAATCGTGGAGTCCATTGCCGAAGGGCGGATTGGGGGCTATGGCCGCGCCCGCCATGCGCTGCGATCAGTTCGAGGATGGCGCGGGCATCGCAGCCGCGATCGGCCACCGCCTCGCCGGGCGTGGGACGGGCTGCCAGAAGGTCCGCGACGGGGCCTTGTCCGAAGCCTGCCCCGGTGACAGCGTGATCGCCACCGGCGGCCGCGATGATCCGCCATCGCGTTGATATTGGTGCTCAATCCGCCACGAGAACGGCCAATGGCGTGATCTTCGCCCCCTTTTTACATGACGCGGCGTGCTGGTGGGCCGGAACGCCCGAGGACATCGCGCCAAGGCGAGCCGGTCCCGAGTGCCCGGAATATCCCGTTCAACACCCGCCGGTCATCCACCCGCGTCCCGCCTCGCGGTCTGTTCGGCAGAAGGGGCTGGATCAGCTCCCACTCGAAATCGGCCAGATCAAAACGCGCCATGCTCTCCTCCATGGATCGGAGTGAGGTATCGGCACCACGACCGGGGAAGGACATTTAGGAGTTCAGAACCTAACCCAATTCCAGCGTGGCGACAGCCTGAAACGGCGCGGACTGCGCCGCGGGCGCGGGCCCGCGATACATGCGCGCCGTTTCAAAGGCCGCTGTAAATCCCTCAGCGGTCAGCGCCCCATGCAGGTCGGCCGATGCCTCGGGCACATCGACCGAAACCTCGTCTCCGTCCGCCAGAACCGCGATCAGCGACAGCGCCGTCGCGGCGTCCGGTGCATATAGCGGGCCGATCTTCACCCCGCTGCGGCACCGGCGTCCGGTCGCATAGGCCAGACCGGTGCCGCCGCCGCAGACCAATGTCCGGCGCGTCGGACAATCGGCGGTCCATGCCGCCAGAAAGGCCGGACGGGCATAGCCCTGCAGCCAGTGGTCCCGCGCCGCAAGCGCGGCAAGATCCTGCACATCCGGCGTCCGCATCCCCCACCCTGCGGTGACCGGCAAGGTCCCGGTCAGGCGCTGCGTACACCCGGCGCGGCGAAAGCCCGAGACTTCGTAGTTGGCCTGCTGCGCCGGCACCCCGTCCAGCCCGACGCTGCGCCCGCGCGCATGGGCAAGCCCCGCCAGCCACACATCCATGCCATGCCCCTGCCCCCGGCTGTCGGGCGAACAGATATAGAGGCCCAGGAACGCATGATCTGCCGCATGATTGACGACCGAAATGGCGGCCACCGGGCGCCCCTGCACCCATTTCATCAGGAACCCGTCAGGATCGGCGTCAAGAAACGCCGCTGCATCGTCCAAACCCGGGTTCCAGCCTTCTGATGCGGCCCAGTCCAGCACCAGATCCAGATCCTGCGGCCGCATTGGCCTAGTCCCGTCCAAGCAGAACCTCCTTCAGACTGACGTCGTGCACCGGGCGGTCCCTCAGATCCAGGGCCGACAGCACGTCGATCAGATGCGACTGCATCAGTTCCTCAGCGCGCGCGCCGTCATTTGCGGCGATCGCCTCAAGCAGCGCGTGATGGGCATGCTGTTCGCACAAGGCGCTGGCGCGCTGCCAGTAAAGCGCGATGATCAGCGACGACTGCGCAATCAGCCCTTCGATGAACCGCGCTATGATATGCTGATCTGCGATCTTGGAAATTTCAACGTGAAACAGGCCCGACAGGCGCAGGGCGGCACCAATGTCGCGGTCGTCCAGCGCCCGGTGTTCGGCCTCGATATGGGCGCGCAATAGCGCCACATCCGCCGCGCGCGCGCGCTCTGCCGCCGAACGCGCGGTGCGGGGTTCCAGCAGGGCGCGGGCTTCGAACACCTCGCGCGCTTCGCGGATCGACGGCTGCGCCACGAAGGCGCCGCGGTGGCGGCGTATGTCGACGAGCTTGTCATGGGCGAGTTCCTGCAGCGCCGCCCGCACCACGGTACGGGAGACGCCATAGACATCGCCGATATCGTCTTCGCCCAGCTTGGTGCCCGGCGCCAGCCGGTGTTCGTGGATGGCCCGGGCCAGCCCTTCGGCGATGCCGGCGCTCGACGATACCGGCTGCCCCGACGGCTCTGAAGCGAACGCCTTCTTCATGATTCGATTGCTCTGCACATGGCTGGAATCTTCCTCCCGTTCGGCGCGCGAGACCATAGCGGGACAATCAGACTGGATTTTGTATACAATTTCTCGCCTCATTTGCACACAAGGCGGCCTCGTTCTGCCCTGTTTTCGGGCAAGCGCAAAAATTGCACGCCCCATCCTGCAGGGATGTTTTGGCCCATGCGCACAGTGTCTGTCCAATACAGTTAACCGAACCAAAGGATATGTGCCCATGGCTGGCTCCGATCTTGAGCTCGTTGGACTGACCAAACGCTATGGCACCACCATCGCGGTGGACGCCATCAACCACCACGTGCAGGCGGGAACCTATGTCTGTCTGCTGGGCCCGTCGGGCTGTGGAAAATCCTCAACCCTGCGCATGATCGCCGGACATGAAAGCGTCAGCGACGGCGCCATCCTGCTGGGCAACCGCGACATCTCACGCATGCCGCCGGCACGGCGCGGCACGGCGATGATGTTCCAGAATTACGCGCTGTTTCCCCATCTCAGCGTCGTGGACAACGTGGCCTTCAGCCTGAAGGTCGCGGGCAAACCGAAAGACGCGCGGCGGCGGGAGGCGGCCGAAATGCTGGAACTGGTCGATATGGGCGCCTATGGCGACCGGATGCCGGCCCAGTTGTCCGGCGGTCAGCAACAGCGGGTGGCGCTGGCCCGCGCCCTGATCACACGGCCGCAGGCCCTTCTTCTGGACGAACCGCTGTCGGCGCTGGACCCGTTTTTGCGCATTCGCATGCGGGCGGAACTGAAAAAGCTGCAACGCGAACTGGGCATCACCTTCGTGCATGTCACGCACGGTCAGGACGAAGCGCTGGCCCTAGCCGATGAAATCATCGTCATGAACAATGCCCGGATCGAGCAAGCCGGACCCGCGCGCGAGGTGTTCAACCGACCGCGTACCGAATTCGTCGCCCGCTTCATGGGCGGGCACAATGTCATGTCCCTGCCCGAAGGCTATGTCGCGATCCGCAGCGACGGGCTGCGCATCACGGACCCGGGCGCCCCTGACGCGCGGCTCGACGCCCGGGTCACCGCCATCGAATACCAGGGCACCCATGTGGCGCTGAGCGCCACCATTCCCGGCGATCAGAGCGTGACCGCGCTGGTCCCGGAAGCCGAATTTTTCGACGCTCCGAAAGCCCCCGGCCAATCCATCGGGCTGTGCTGGGATCCCGGCCAGGTGCATCCGCTGCAGCCTGCCCCAGCCACGCCCAACTGACCATCCAAGGAGAGGACCCGCCATGACCGACAGCCCCACATTCAGCCGCCGCAGCCTTCTGAAAAGCGCGGCGGCAACCGCCACCATCGCCGGCGCCAATACGCTCGGTGCCCCGATGATCTGGGCCCAGAACATCAAGGATATCACCCTGCGCCAGTTCGGCACGGGGGTGTCGAACCTGAATGAAGTCGCTCAGAAGCTGAAAGAAGACCTGGGCTTCACGCTGGAAATGACCGCACTGGACAGCGACAGCGTCACCCAGCGCGCCGCCACCCAACCCGGCAGCTTCGATATCGCCGATATCGAATACTGGATCTGCAAGAAGGTCTGGCCGACCGGCAACCTGCAGGCGATGGACACATCGAAGATCAAGAACTACGACAAGATCGTCGGCATCTTCCGCGATGGCAAGCTGACCCCGGAAAGCACCATCGCACAGGGAACGGCCCCGCATACGGTGGGCTTCACCGACGGCCCCGGCGGGACCACCTTCGCCGATCACGAATCCGGCTGGATGACCCTGATCCCCACGATCTATAACGCCGACACGCTTGGCATCCGCCCCGACCTGATCAACCGTCCGATCAACAACTGGCACGAATTGCTGAACCCCGAATTCAAAGGCAAGGCGTCGATCCTCGACATCTCGTCGATCGGGATCATGGACATGGCGATGGTCTGTGAATCCATGGGCGAGATCCAGTACGGCGACAAGGGCAACATGACCCGCGAAGAGATCGACAAGACCTTCGCGATCTTCACCGAAGCCAAGAAAAACGGCCAGTTCCGCGCCTTCTGGAAAACCTTCGACGAATCCGTGAACCTGATGGCGTCGGGCGAAGTGGTGATCCAGTCCATGTGGTCACCCGCGATCACCGCCGTGAAATCGCGCGGCATCCCGTGCGTGTATCAGCCGCTGGAAGAAGGCTATCGCAGCTGGGGCGGCGGGATCGGTCTGTCCAAGGCGCTGACCGGGATCGAGCTCGACGCCGCCTATGACTACATCAACTGGTATCTCGACGGCTGGGTCGGCGGCTTCCTGATGCGTCAGGGCTATTATTCGGCCGTGCCGGAGACGTCGAAGAACTTCATGTCCGAAAACGAATGGGGCTATTGGTTCGAAGGCAAACCGGCGACCGACGTCATCACCTCGCCCTTCGGCGATCCGCTGGCGCAGGCGGGCGACATCCGCGACGGCGGCTCCTTCTATGACCGCATGGGCGCCGTGGCGTGCTGGAATTCGGTCATGGACGAAAACCAGTACATGGTGCGCCGGTGGAACGAATTCATCGCATCATGATCCGGCTTTAACCGCGGGCACGGGGGGCAAGCCCTCCGCGCCTTCCGCCACACCCGTTGCCCAGACAGAGGGATTCAAGACACGATGCACAGGGCCCGTCATCTGACCGGTTGGCTACAGGCCGCGCCATTGGCGCTGATCCTGCTGACATTTCTGGTATTGCCCATCATCACAATCGTGATCGTCAGCTTCTGGCGGGCAACGGAATTTTCCATCATCCCCGCCTTCGTCTTTGACAATTACGTCTTTTTCTTCACCTCGTCCGTCACCTACAAGGTCTTCTTCGCCACCTTCAAATATGCGGCGATCACCTGGGCGCTGACACTGACGATAGGGTTCACGGTGGCCTATTTCCTGGCCTTTCACATCCGGTCCCTGCAATTGCAGATCGGGCTGTTCCTGCTGTGTACGATCCCGTTCTGGACCTCGAACATCATCCGGATGATTTCCTGGATCCCGTTTCTGGGCCGCAACGGCATCGCCAATTCGACGCTGATATCCTGGGGCGTCATCGACCAGCCTCTGGAGTGGCTGCTGTTTTCCGATTTTTCGGTCATCCTGGCCTTCGTCCACCTTTACACGCTGTTCATGGTGGTGCCGATCTTCAACACCATGATGCGGATCGACCGGTCGCTGATGGAGGCCGCGCGCGATGCGGGCGCCAGCGACTGGCAGACCCTGTGGAACGTCATCGTCCCGCTGTGCAAACCCGGGATCATGATCGGCACGATCTTCGTGGTGACATTGGTGATGGGCGATTTCATCACCGTGCGGTTCATGTCCGGCAGTCAGAAGGCCAATGTGGGCCGGCTGATTTCCAATGACATCGCGCTGCTGCAATATCCGTCGGCATCGGCGACGGCGGTGGTGTTGCTGTGCACCGTCCTGATCGTGATCGCCATCCTGCTGCGCTTCGTCGATATCCGGAAGGAACTGTAATGGAACCCCGCCCCCGCAGCTTTTACGTTCTGGCCGTCTTCTTCGCGCTCTTCCTGCTGTTTCTCTATGGCCCCATCGTGACCATCAGCATCCTGTCCTTTCAGGGGCCGCAAGGCGGGCTGACCTTCCCGATGAACGGCGTGTCCACCTATTGGTTCCACGACCTGTTCCGCCAGCAGGCGGTGGGCGACATCTGGGGCAGTTTCCGGCGGTCTCTGGCCCTGGGACTGATGGTGATGATCACCACGGTGGTGGTGTCGGTTCTGGCGGGCATGGCGTTCCGCAAAAGGTTCGCCGGGGCCGGGATCCTGTTTTACCTGACCATCGCGTCGCTGGTGATCCCGTCGATCCTGATTTCGCTCGGCGTCGGGCTGATCTTCAGCCAGCTCGGCTTCACCGTGCACTGGGCCACATCGGGGTTTGGCGCGCAGCTGACCTGGACGCTGCCCTTTGGCCTGTTGATCATGTTCGCCGTCTTCAACCGCTTCGACAAGTCCTACGAGGAAGCGGCGCGTGACCAGGGGGCGACGAACTGGCAGACCATCCGCCATGTCGTCCTGCCGATCATCGCGCCCTCGCTGATCGGGGTGGCGCTGTTCGGCTTTACCCTGTCCTACGACGAATTCGCGCGAACGCTGCTGACGGCGGGCAGCTACAACACCCTGCCGCTGGAGGTCTTCGGGATGACGACCAACGTCACCTCGCCGGTGATCTATGCGCTGGGGACGCTGACGACGCTGTTCTCCTTCGCGATCATCGGGGTGTTCCTGCTGTCGGCCTGGGTGATGGCCCGGCGGCGGGCGAGGCAGGGGTCGGACGCGGGCAAGGGTGTCTGAATGCGCCTGCTCTACATCAATCCCAACGCCACGGTGTCGATGACCGACGGGATCGTTGCGGCGGCAAGGGCGGCCTGCCCAGGGACCGAGATCACCGGAGTGACGAACACGGAAGGCCCGCCGTCCATCGAGGGCGCCGAGGATGGCGAGCGCGCGGTGCCGGGCGTATTGGCGCGGGTCGCGGAGGCCCAGACCGATGCCATCGTGATCGCCTGTTTCGACGATACCGGGCTGGCGCAGGCGCAGGCGGTGGCGCGGGTGCCGGTGCTGGGGATCGGGCAGGCGTCCTACCTGATGGCGGCGATGCTGGGCAAGCGGTTCGGCGTGGTGACCTCGGTCCAGGCGGCGGTTCCGGTGATCGAGGGCAACATCGGCGCATCCGGGTTCGCCGGTCTGTGCTCGGGCGTCAGGGCCAGCGGTCTGGCGGTGCTGGACATCGACGAAGGGACCGAGGCGGTGCGGGCGCACCTGGCGGCGGAAATCCTGCGGGCGCGGGACGGCGGGGCCGAAGCGGTGGTGCTGGGCTGCGCCGGGATGGCGCCATTGCGGAGCGACCTCGCCGCGCGCACCGGGGTGCCGCTGATCGACGGGGTGGCGGCCTCGGCCCATCTGGCGCTGGCGGCGGCGGGCTATCTCGGCTGAAAGCAGAAGGGCCGCCCGAAGGCGGCCCTGTCTGTGTCTGGAGCGGGCGATGAGATTCG